>CAYTSZ010000031.1:0-14443 GCA_964440635.1 uncultured bacterium | reverse complement strand
GATAAATGTACCACTCCCAAAAAATGTATTGGCGATGGTTTTGACGCTGAATGCGAAGAATGTGAAGATGAATGTAAAAATTGGGAATACAAAGAATGTGCTGTAATAGTGCTTTATAGTGACAATCCATTTGGTATGGGAGTGGTTCCGAAATATTATGCAATTTGTGCTTATGGGGGAGAAAAAAGATGCAAGTATTCAGATGGAAATTATGAAGGATCTATGGAGCCAATTGTGCATAGCAAAAAGAAATACCTCGGTGAGGATGTAAGTGACGACTCGCTCGGGCCGAGCACTAGCTACTGTAATAGTATTTGTTCATCAGTTAGTAAACCAAGCGGTTGTCCATAAATCCACAAAGGAGTTTATTTCATGAAAAAGATAATTATTATAATCACCATAATTTTATTAGGAGGAATAATAGGAGTTATATGGGATATGTCTGCTTTTGATTCACAAATTGACGAAGAACGAATAGCAAAATTATTTGAATCATCAGATACTGTTGCTGTTGGTGAACATAATGTAAAAATGTTTGATTCAGAAGATATGAAATTGGTTAGAGAAGATACGGCACCAACTGAAAAGATATTAGAGTTGATTGATAGATTAGCGTTTTTAGATAAAGACAGATATTCGACAGTAAAATTTTTAATGAATAAATTTGAATTAAATTCCTTGCCGGTAGCTCAGTGTAAACTTAAAAAATATAAAGCGTATGATCTTTTAGAGGGGGCGCGACTAAATTCTAATATGTCAAATCAAAGTAATATAAAATTAAAATTGAGAAAAAAATTTGAAAAAGTAATACATAGGGCAATAGAATGGTGTGGAAAAGTAAAAAATCCTCAGTTTACTTCAACTGATACACATGAGATATATGTTCTTGCCTTTGAAAAAATGAAATTAGAGAATAAAGAATTGGAAAAGAAAACTTTGAGGGTTGCGCGCAAATATGCAAAGCTGAGAAAAAAGGAAGTTCAAAGTAAAATAGACGAAGGCATAGCTGTGGAATTTTATGAAGGAGTTATTCGTGAAATGAATAAGACCATAAAAAAATTCGAGTCACGTTTGAATGAACTAAACAATTAAGATAATGATTATCGCTAACTTACAGCATTCCTTGCGACCCGGGCTATATCCGGGTCTAATGCAGCTTTAATAAGTCGTTCAAACTGGTCGGATTTCGATCGGCGATTTAACCGGTAGCAAAACTCATTCAGGTAATCTTGCAGTCGTTCAAAGGAAACACTGTGAAATGTTCCGTTCAAAAATCGTTTGGCATTCGAAATCACCACATGCACCCATGGCAATACTTCGGACGCTTTTTCTGGTTTTCTTAATACCGTCTGCTCATGGGAATAATCACCCACTGGAATTCCAACATAACACCGTCCTCCGTCGGTTTCAATTGTCGTCCCTTCACTAACGTTATCCTGGACAAACTCACGCAATGCCACGGCACTACCTTGTTCAATAACTTCCATGGATGCGCAGTTCATATACGTCTGACGACTGATGTATTCCCAGACCTTTCGGGTTCGCTCGCGAACCTCAGCCGCCATGAATACCGGCTCACGATCCCCTTGAGAGCTGGTATCTGTTCCTGAACCCTTTGAGTGAAAATCGGCTTCGTCCAGTTCAATCAACGCTTCCAGCCACTGTTGACTTTCTTTAACTCCCATCACTTTCTGAATTCGATTGGCCATGCGTGTTGCCGTGGTGTAATGCACATCCAGTTTTCTTTCAAGTTCTTTGCGCGAAATACCGTGTTTAGATTCAGCCATTAAAAAGATTGCCCAGAACCATTTACGCAAGGGTAGTTTAGTGTTCTCAAACAGAGTCCCCACTTTCCAATACACCTGTTTTTTGCACTTTTTGCATTGAAAAACTGCCCGATGTCGCATATCATGGAACTCGTCGCTACCGCATCTCGGACAAGTGAAACCATCAGGCCATCGAAGTTGAATTAAGTAGTCTTCGCACTTTTTCTCGTCCGAAAAGCGATCTTGAAAAGTTATAAAATCCATCGTTAGCACCTCCTTACTTAAATATAAGGGGTAAGATGCAAGTTAGCAACAATCATTAACTAGTTCAGACTAAGCTGAACTAGTTTACTTAAGGGTTCAGGGTTATTCCTATGTGGGTTAGCCATTGTTCTATTTTTTTTGTGGTTAGTTTTTCTATGAACAGTCTGTTGCTGCGGGTTGAGGGGCGGGCGTTGGCTTTTCGGGCTGCTTTTAGGAGTTGAGTGGGGGGTTCTTTTGTGAAGCGCATGTTTAATCTCTGGTTCTGGTAGCGGAAATCATTCCAGCCGTTTTCTACGGCCATGATTTTAAAGATATGTCTTTTCAGCAGCATTTTGGCCGGATCTGGAATCGGGCCGAAGGTTTCTTTCCAGCGGCGGGCCAGGTCGTGGACTTCCTGTTTTTTTCTGCAGGAGGCTAGTTCCTGGTACTGGACGGTTATCTGTTTTTCATCGGGAATGTATTCGTGGGGGATATAGTAGTTTCCGGGCAGTTTTAAGCGGGGGAGAGGTTCGGGTTCTTCGAATCCTTCTCTCAGCCGGCGAATTGATCGCTGAAGCAGTCTGCAGTAGAGGGGGAATCCTACCGCCCGGATATTGCCGTGCTGGTTTTTGCCCAGCAGGTTTCCGGCTCCTCTTATCTCAAGATCCCGCATTGCCAGCCGGAATCCCGAACCCAGTTCGGAGCATTCTTTTATTGTGCTAAGGCGGGCTTCGGTTTCCCCGGTTATCTTTGTTTTCGGGGGATAGAACAGGTAAGCGTAGGCCTGTTCGTGGCTGCGTCCGATCCGGCCCCTCAGTTGATAAAGCTGGGCGAGGCCGAAACGGTGTGAGTTCTGGATAATCATGGTGTTTGCATTGGGGCAGTCCAGACCGGCCTCTATAATTGTTGTGCAGACCAGAATATCTATTCCCCCGGCATAAAAACTGTTCATTACCTGTTTTAAATCTCCCTTTGACATCTGGCCGTGTCCGTAAGCTATTCGGGCCTCCGGAAGCAGAGAGCGGACGTAATCTGTAATCTGTTTTATTTTTTTGACCCGGTTATAGACCCAGAAAACCTGCCCGCCGCGGGACAGTTCCCGCTCGAGGGCCTGTCTTGCTTTCTGGGGTTCAAATGGTCCCACTTCGGTTTTAATGGCCACTCTTTCTTCCGGTGGAGTATTTATGACGCTGATGTCCTGGATACCCGACAGTGACATATAAAGAGTCCGGGGAATGGGAGTGGCGGTCAGGGTAAGAACATCCACATTCTTGCGGTAGAATTTCAGTTTCTCTTTCTGCCGGACGCCAAATCGCTGTTCTTCATCGATGACCAGCAGGCCAAGATCGGCAAAATCTATATCCTCGGAGAGCAGCCTGTGGGTGCCAATAACTATATCGACCCGGCCTTCTTTTAATTCTTCCAGAATATTTTTTGATTCTGATGCGGTTCGAAATCGACTCAGCATCTCCACCTTGTAGGGGAAAAGTGAAAACCGGCTGCTGAACGTCTCGTAGTGCTGGCGGGCAAGAACCGTGGTTGGAACCAGCATGGCCACCTGGCGGCCTGCGTCCACAGCTTTGAAGGCTGCTCTGAGGGCGACCTCTGTTTTTCCATAGCCTGAATCTCCGCAGATGAGCCGGTCCATGGGCCGGGGTTTTTTCATATCTTCTTTTACTTCCTCTATCCCTTTTTGCTGGTCAAAAGTTTCGTTGTAGGGGAAACTGGCTTCAAACTGTATCTGTTCCAGTGAGTCCTCGGGAAAAGGGACAGAGGTGTTGTCCTCGCGGTGCATGTAAAGGTCCAGCAGTTCTTCGGCCAGCTCATCCACATCCTCCTGGACGCGGTGTTTGACTCTCCGCCAGTGTTTGGTGGTCAGGGAGGAAAGTTCCGGTTGGTACCCGGAGTCGGCGATGTATTTCTGGATCCGGGCAATCTGATCCGGAGGCAGGTAAAGGCGATCTTCACCGGCGTATTCGACAAACAGACAGTCCCGGCTGGCATTTTCTGTCTCCACTCTTTTTAATCCCCGGAATCGTCCTATTCCGAAATCCTCGTGGACGACCAGGTCCCCGGGATCCAGCTCCTCAAAACTGGCCAGGTATTCCGTTCTGCTCTGGCTGGTGCCGATTCTACCCTGTTGGATGGTGCGGTTGAAAAAATCATCCAGACTTACCGTGGCCCGATTTTTTATCCGATATGAACCGCGCCAGTGGGTTTTATACAGGAATAATTCAGTTTTTCCAACCCGTCGGGATGATCCCAGCTTGTTTTTTAGAAGTTGCTCGAGACGTTTTTTGAAAGGATCACCCCCGCAGTGGATCTCAATTATTTGAACTTTTTCTGCCAGCCCGGAGATTATATTTATAAAATCATCCACCGGCTGTGGTTCCAGGCCCGGGCCGGTTCCCACGGCCACCGTCTGTCCGTACTGCTCGGTTTTTCCTGCCGGACAGATCGGAGTTTCGCAAAAAAACTGGAAGAAGCCAGCACTGCTGTCATCCTGAATTAAATTTAAAACATCGGTAATGTTTCGAAATGTTTTTTCGGCCGGCGAGGGGTCCGGCAGAGTGTTTAATTTTTCTTCCCAGTTTTTAATCTCCTCCCAGCACTGTCCGGGTCGATAGATGGCCAGCCGCTGGTTTTCGAACAGGTTTTCCGGGTAGGTGAGGGGACGGGGCCAGAAGGAAAACCAGTTTGCCGCCTGGCCGGGAGTCCGCGAATATTCCAGAACCTGTGCCTGCTGAGTGTATCCGGAACTCTGGAGGTGCTGTTTTAACTGTTCGATTCGATCGGGGGAGAGTGCAAATTCTGATTGCAGGGTCAGCTCGACCGGTAGCTGTATTTCTTCGCCAGCCCGCATCTGACTGCTGGGATGGTAATATTCTATTTTTTCTATTTCATCGTCAAAGAAACTGACCCTTATCGGGAGCCGGTGATTTTCTGGAAAGAAATCAAGCAGATCCCCCCGCAGTGAGTAATCACCGTTTTCCTGCGCCAGCGGCTGGCGTTCAAAACCAAGATCGGTCAGTTTTGAAATGATCTGGCGCGGAGAGATTATCATCCCCTCCTCAAGTTTTAACGAGGGCAGTGCGCCTGGTTTTATGACAGGTATGCCCAGCGCCCGGCACGGTATAATAAGTCCGGTAAGTTTTTCTTTGCGCAGAAGATTTAAAACCCGCAGACGGCGCTGCTGGAGCTGTTCTCCGGGCAGCTTGTCCTCACCCGGGTTTATATCCCAATCGGGTAGAATTTCGACTCTGTCGCCGTGCAGCGCCCTCAGGTTGACGAGCAATGTTTCCCCGCAGCTTCGATTGGGAACCACGCAGACAAATGGTCTGTCGGAGTCCTTTGCCCATTCTGCCAGCAACCCCAGGTTGGTTCCGGTGTAGTAACTGGTCATCGGCTCAATTATTTTCCGGAATTATTGACTTTCAAATAGGGCTCATCTTTAAACAGGTAGGTCTTAATATAATCTTCAACGCCCGCTTCCAGACTGTGTAATTCACCGTCAAAACCGGCCGCTCTTATTTTTTCTATATTTGCCTCGGTATAATACTGGTAGCGGTCGCGGATCTCCTCGGGCATATCGAAGTAAACTATATTTTCGGGTAGATTCATGGTTTTAAAAACATTTTCCGCCAGATCAGCAAAAGACCTCGCTTTGCCGCGTCCGACGTTGAAGATACCACTCACATCGGTATTTTCCATAAAAAACAGTGTCATTTCCACGGCGTCTTTAACGTAGAGAAAATCACGTTTCTGCATTCCGTGCTCGATCCCTTCGCGGTGGCTTTTAAAAAGTCGTATTTCCCCGTCTTTTTTTGCCTGCCCGAAGCTTTTGTGGATGACACTTCTCATATCTCCCTTGTGGTATTCGTGCGGTCCGTAAACGTTAAAATATTTGAGTCCGGCAATCTGCTTCAACCAGTCGTTTTTTTGGGCGTGAATATCGAAAAGGTGTTTGGAATAGGCGTATTTGTTGAGCGGTTTTAACCGGGACAGTTGTTCTTCATTATCATCATATCCCTCTTCGCCGGCGCCGTAGGTCGCCGCGCTGGATGCGTATATAAAACGTATATCCCGCTCAAGGGAAAATGAAGCGAGCTCGCGGGTGTAGTTATAATTGTTGTCCATCAGATAACCCATATCGGTCTCGGTGGTTGCACTGCAGGCCCCCAGATGGAAAATAACTTCAGGTCGGGCGGGCAGTCGTCCGCCGTGTATTTTCTGGCGAAATATCTCTTTGTCCATATAGTCATATATATTTAAATTGCGAAGATTAAGCCATTTTTCACCTTCCAGGAACCGATCCACAACCAGGATATCATCAAAACCCCGCTTGTTAAGGGCCCAGATAAGTGCGCTGCCAATGAAACCGGCTCCGCCTGTAACGACAATCATAGCGATTCTCCTTCATCTTTAATTTTCCTTCATTAAAACTCATGTTAAGATGTTATCAAATCAACTACAAAAGTTGGAGTGTTTAGGCGACAGCCTCTTTATTCCGTTGTGAACGGAGACGATACAGATGATGACCAGTGAAGAAATCAGCGGCAGGTTTGACAGGTGGAGTAAAAATTGGAATCGGAAGGGCCAGCGGGAGACCAGGGAAGAACTGTTAGATTTTTTAAAACGGTGGCGTTCGGACGGCGGGCAGTGGTTCGAGCAGACTGCTAAAGAATTTTTCTCACGTGCGGAAGATATTATCCCTTCCGGGAACTGGGGAGAGGGATTTGAAGGGGAAATTCAGAAGCTTCATTTTGCCAACCATACCATCTGGCATTTTGAGGACGAGGTCCGCCGCGGCGATGTTGCCCCCGAATGGATAGTAGAGGTCAAACGGGGAATTGACGCCGTTAACCAGCAGCGAAACAATCAGATGGAAAATATTGATGAGTGGGTGCTGCGTGAAGTTGGAGTAGATGAGGACGGCGAGGAAATTCCTGTTCACAGTGAACCGCCCGGCCTTATGCTGGACCGGTTTTCGATACTCTCTCTTAAAATTTATCATTACGGTCGCCAGGGTAAACATTCGACCCTCGCCCTGCTGGACCGCCAGCGGATGGACCTGGGCGATGCCTTCGACCGGACGATAAAAAAATATACCGTCGGAGAATTGCGATTCAGAATTTACCGCCAGTGTAAGACATATAACGATCCCGATACCAATCCTCTTTTACAAGGTGAAAATTAGCAATGCAGAAGGCCGTGTTTATGGACCGTGACGGGACTTTAATTTTTGATAAAAACTATCTCGCCGACCCCGGGCAGGTGGAATGGATTCCCGGCACCCTGGAGGCCCTGAAAAAACTTTCCGCCGCCGGGTTCCTGCTTTATATTGTAAGCAACCAGTCCGGACTGGCCCGCGGTTATTTTGGCGAAAAAGAGCTGGAAACGGTAAACGGGAGGATAAAAAAAGATCTTCGAGAAGCCGGGGTTTCAGTTGAGGGGATTTTTTACTGTCCTTACCATCCGGAGGCGAAAGTAGAGAAATACAGACGTGATTCCGAGCTGAGAAAACCGGGTCCGGGCCTGCTTAAAAAGGCGTCCTCCGGCGAGGATATCAATTTTTCTAAATCTTACATGATTGGTGACAAAATCTCGGATCTGAAAGCAGGCCGAAAGATGGGCTGTCGGATGGTTCTGGTTAAAGCCGGCAAAGGTTAAGAGGAGGAAAAAAGACTTGCCGCCGAAAATTTAGACCCTGATCTGATAGCAGCTAATTTTCCAGAGGCGGTAAAGGAAATTCTTGCCGGCAAAAAATAATTTTTTTTTGGAATAATCTTGAGTATGTAGTCTGTTAACAATAATAGGACAACACTTTATAATATCAACAGATGAGTCGCGAAAATTTTGCTGAATAAACGGAAGGCAAGGAGGGACTGGGATGAAAGTGCCAGCGGCGGGGTCGGGAGTGATTTCCCCGGCGGGTGATGCGAGTCGTCGTGTTCGCGCCCGGCTGCAAAACAGCCCGAGTGATTTGCGACGGAAACTGAAGCGGGTGGAAATCACGGTCAAGATGTTGAAAGCCGGGCGTAATGTGGGTAAGAACCTGGATCTTGAAGCATAGGGACACTACAAATAAATTTCTTCCTAAATTTTTAGATGGCCCTTTCTTTATTTTCTGTATCTTTAAAATAAAAATATTCTGAGTTTGTTTTGTTGAGGTGTGTGATTTTAAACTTGAGTCGATATTCTTGTCTGGTTTTGCTGGGACCCACTGCGGTGGGAAAATCTTCCTTCCTTTATAATAATCTGGCCGATCAACCGCTTTATGTAATTTCAGCCGATTCTATGCAGGTATATGACGGTTTTGATGTGGCCACTGCAACCCCGCCGGCAGAGAAACTGAATATTTTTCCCCATCGGGGAATCAACGAGCTGTCTCCGGATGAAAACTACAGTGTGGCTGATTTTCTTGAAATTTCCAGTCGGGGACTGGCCGCCGCGGCTACTCGAGATAGATTCCCGGTCATAGTCGGTGGGACGGCCCTTTATCTCAAAAACTTCTTATTTGGGCTTGATAAAATGCCCCCGGCCGATCAGCCCTACCGCCAGCAGTTGCGGGCGGCGGCAAAGAAAGGCAAAGAGGGGCTTCTTCACGCCCGGCTCAATGAGATTGATCCCGCGGCCGCCCAAAAAATTCATCCAAATGACCAGCGTAGGATAATAAGGGCTCTTGAGATATATCACCTGTCGGGTCAAACAAAATCAGAATTAATATCAGAAAATGATAAAATAAGAAAAGAAATTAATCCCCTGATTATTGGTCTGAACCGGCCCATGGATGAATTGAAGTTCAGAATCAACCGGCGGGTAAAAAATATGGTCGCTTCCGGGCTGGTGGAAGAAATCAAACGCCTGCGCGAAAAGAATCATTTGGCCAGGACTTTAACCCAGGCGATTGGATTTCCAGAGGTTGTTAAATTTATTGCGGGGAAACTGGATAGAAGAGAGTTGATTGAAGAAATATCTACCAGCACCTGGCAGTTTGCCCGCAAACAGATGACCTGGTTCAAGCGGTTTCCGGTAGAAAAGTGGTATCATCCCGAAGAAGAAAAAGAGGAGTTGCAAAAAAGGATTGAACAAAAAATCAAAGAAAGTTAAGCAGGGAGTTGAAAAAGCGCTGGGCGTTGCCATAGACGGCTGGCGGGTCTCTGGACTACAGTTGCAGGAAGAATTGCGGGAATTAGGTCATCTTTCTGCCACAGCCGGTGCCCGGCTGGATAAAATTGTGATTCAAAAGAGAGAAAAACCGGATCCCGCAACTCTAATTGGTTCCGGGAAGGTAGAGGAACTGATTGAACTGTCCGGCGATTACGACCTGATTATATTTAATGAATCTCTGAAGCCGGCCCAGCACAACACCCTGCGCAAAAAACTGCCGGTTAAAGTCCTGGATCGGACGGATTTAATCCTGGATATTTTTGCCCGCAGAGCGGAGACCAAAGATTCCAAACTGCAGGTTGAGCTGGCCCAACTGGAGCATAATCTGCCTCGCAAGAGGGGCTGGGGATGGGCGCTGACCAATCCTGGTGCCGGTATTGGGACCCGTGGACCCGGTGAAACAATGATGACTATAAAAGAGCGGGATCTGCGTCGGCGTATACATCAGCTAAAAACAAAACTTGCCGGCATAAGAGACAAGCGTCACACCCAGAGGAAGAACCGGCGGGGAATTCCCGAGGTGAGTCTTGTCGGGTATACCAATAGCGGCAAAACAACTCTTTTGAACTCTCTTACCAATGCAGATGCATTAAAAGAAAACATGTTGTTTGCTACACTTGATACCAAGACGCGCCGTGTGCATCTGGAGGGGGACCGTTATTTTTTGATAACCGACACGGTCGGATTTATCCAGCGGATGCCCGAAAAACTGAAAGAGGCCTTCAAGGCCACCCTGGAGGAAATTGGTCGCGCGGATTGTTTTCTGCATATAATTGATATCAGCAGCACCCGTGCGGACGAGCGAATCCAGGTAGTCAATTTGCTTCTTAAGGAACTTGGTTTTGAGGAGAAAAAAAGTTTCAAAATATTCAATAAGATAGATCTCGTTGAAGACGGTGTCATTGAAAGGTATAAAAACAGGTTCCCGGACGCTCATTTTATATCAGCCGAAAGCAAAGAAGGCTTGACGAAACTGAAGCAGAGGATATACCGTTATTTGTTGGATAACGATTTGGTTGAAAGACCCGAGTATGCTAAAAAGATTCCATTGGAGGGTATGATACAGATATGATTCCCTGGGAAACACTACACGAAGCGGGACAGATTCTTGCAGACGGTGAGCTGACCGAGCTTGTCTGGGAGAATGATGATTTTAAAATAAATATGACTATAACCGGAACTTCCACCGCCGCGATGCCGGCTGAATCCGGTCCCCGTCCGGCCACCACTACCGGTGCGCTTCCCCGCGCTGAAGACGAGGTGCCGTCCGATTGGATTGGTGTGGAGTCACCGATGGTGGGCACTTTCTACGAGGCCCCTTCCCCGGATGCCGAACCGTTTGTTGCAGTTGGTGATCGGGTGGGTTCTGACAGTACGGTTTGTATTATTGAAGCGATGAAATTGATGAATGAAATCGAAGCGGATTGCAAGGGGACCATTAAGCAGATATGCAAAGAGGATGGCGAACCGGTCAGTAAAGGTGAGGTTCTTTTTTACATAGAACCGGATTGATATTTTTTTAATCAGAGGAGTTTTTGAACTGATTTGTAAAATATCTTATAAAGGAGTGTTTAATAATGGTTATAACTGCAAGCGATATGAAAGAAAAAGCACGTCAGGCGCTGCCTTATTTTGCTTCGGGCTGGGGTGAACCCGGTGACAGTATTCAACCCAGGCAGGCCTTTGAAAAGGATGAAGCGCCGGAATGGATTCAGAAGCTGGAATGGGAGGCTCGCTCGGAGATAGGGGCCGACTGGGGAGACAGTCATTTTTATGGTCTAATTGCCGAAACTCTGCTGGACCTTATTGAATACGGTGAACATGACTGGGACGAACCTGTTATGGCTCCTGATGATCTGGTATCGGAAATTGCCAGTGAGTTTAATGTGTCGGCGATGAACGAAGAACTTTACGAATTCATCCAGGAGTCCTCCGGGTGGACCGATATTGTGGAGGAACTCAGTAAAAAAGACAGTTACGAAGTAGAGCAGGAACAACAATTAGTATCCGAAGCAATGAGCAACATTATTTACAATGTTCGCTACGTGATACTGGAATTTATCTATGAGCAGTTGCAGGTGGAAAAAGGCGAGGTTTAGAACTCTTCGTAGGGATACGTTTTGCCGGTCTGCCATAGATTAAGATAATATCTCTCCAGGGTTTCTACCGTCGAAGTATTACTGCACAGTATTGAGGCTTCGGCGTGAAGGTTAAATCCGCTGTAGCCCCAGTTCATGCTGCCGACCAGCACATTATCGTCAACCAGAAGAAGTTTCCAGTGAGCGGTTTTGTGGCGGGGGCTTCCCTTTACGATTACCCCGTTATCAAGCAGATACCGGGCAGTTTTTGCATTGATTTCGTTCATAAAATCACTGTAATCACTCAGTTCAAGAATGACCCGCACATCCACCCCTCTTTTTTTAGCCGCAACCATTTTTCGGGCCAGTTTATCGGTGGTCGAACCCTTGTTGCGTGAGCCAAAATATGTTTTGAAGGCATAGATCCCCAGCCAGATTCGTTCTTTGGCGTTTGATATAAGTTCGGGGATAACCTCTTTATGCTGCCGTCCTGTAACTGTTTTTAATTCAGGAACTTTCACACTTTCAAGTTTGGGATCAAGCCGTGGATTTTCATAAAGATTTTCAATCCAGCGCACGTAATAATCCGCTATTGTGGGATGATCAATCCGCAGATTTGTTTCGTGAGTGTTGCGGATTGACATTCCGCTCCAGTTAGTGGAACCGATCATAAGTCTGGACCGATCGGCGATAATTAGTTTTGCATGTATCTTACCGCTTCGCCCCCGATTTCCCTGCTTGACTTTAGCTCCCGCCTGGTGCAACCAGCGAACGGCCCATTGATTGCGGTCTTTGGTTTCATTAAGAATAACTTTGATATCCACACCCCGTTTTGCGGCATCGGTAAGTTCGCCCACCAGCTTGCGCCCGGTAGGGTCGTTATTCATGTAAAGCTGGCTTAAATGAAGGGTTGATTCGGCTGAGCGAATCAATTTTTGCGCGGCGCTCAGGTAATGATCATCTACAACAACCTGAATCACAGCCTGCTGCTCGGAATATTTTTCTGGAGAAAATTGGTTTTCTTTTTCGACATCTGTTTCTGTTCCGCAGGAAACGCTAATGGTCAGCAGAAAAGTAACAGTCAAAAGAATAAAAAGTTTGTTAAATCGAGCAGTCATTTTTGAAAAACCATCCTCAAACATGAGTTTCTGGTATTTCCGGTCTGTAAAACTGAGATTCACCGGGCTTGAGTTCTGCCCTGGATTTGTATTCGGCGACCCGGCAGTCCCAGCCGAGATGGTCGCTGATTAAAAGTCGCATATTATCCGCTGATTCCGGGCTGCCGTGGACAAGAAAAGTCATTTCCGGTTTACTTTTGAATTTTTTAAGCCAGTCCAGAATCTCCTGGTAATCGGCATGTGCGGAAAGATTTTCCAGTTCGGTTACCTCGGCTCTTACCGGTATGTGCCGGCCATGTATTTTTATCTGTGGTACACCGGCCAGCATCTTTGCCCCTCGTGTTCCGCCAGCCTGATAGCCGGCAAATAAAACCGTGTTTTGCTCATTGCCGGCGTAATGTTTTAAATGATGCAAAACCCGCCCCCCGGTTGCCATTCCGCTGGCCGAAACAATGATCCTTGGTCCGGACTGCCGGTTTATTGCTTTTGATTCCTCAACGCTCGATGTGAAAGTGACCATCTCGTTTATTTTTTCACATTCTTCGGGTTCCAGTCGGTGGATATGGGTGCTCTTATAAAAAATATCCGTAACCTTTACTGCCATTGGACTGTCGAGAAAAACAGGTATTTCGGGTATCTGTTCTTTTTCCATCAACTGCTGCAGATGATAGAGTAGTAGCTGAGCCCGACCCACGGCAAAGGAGGGAATCAGCACCAGGCCGCCGCGATTAATTGTTCGGTTTACAACCTCGGCCAATTCTTCCTGGGCGTTTTGCTCGCCGTGTTTTCTTTTACCATAAGTCGATTCCAGGACCAGAAAATCAGGGTCGTGTCCCGTTTCCGGCGCGCGCATCAAAGGATCGTCTGGCCGGCCCAGGTCACCAGAAAATAACAGTTTGCTTTCCCCGTCGTTCAACTGTATCAGTGAAGCTCCCAGAATATGGCCGGCCTGCATGAATCGGGCATCGATTTTTTCGCCCACCCCGACCGACTGGCCGTATTCTACCGGTGTAAACTGCTCGAGTACGTTTAAAGCGTCTTCTTCTGTATAAAGTGGTTTAGCCGGTTTGTGGCTGGAAAATCCTTTTTTGTTTGCGTAGGCCGCGTCTTCCTCGTGAATACGGCCGCTATCCGGGAGTAATATTTCACAGAGATGATGTGTGGTTTTTGTGCAGTACACCGGCCCGCTAAAACCATTTTTGGCCAGCAGCGGCAGATAACCGCTGTGATCTATATGGGCATGGGTTAGAACCACCGCGTCCAGCATACCGGGATCAAAGGGGAGCGGCCTCCGGTTTCTTCGCCGCAAATGCTTATAACCCTGGAAAAGCCCGCAGTCCACCATAATTCTGTCGGTGTTAGAAGCGACAAGAAATTTGGAACCGGTTACGGTTTCAGTTGCTCCTAAAAATGTTATTTTCATTTCTAAATCACATCCGTGGTATGAAGTGTGGGAAAGATTTTTTTAAAAATTATAAACGAGTCTGCACGATCCGCCGTCGGAGGCGCCCAGCTCTGCTTCTCCTTCCAGGCTCATAAATTTGTTCAGAGAATAGGAAACCCCGGCAAAAGCATTTACTCCGGCGAAGCTTTCGTATTCAAATTCACTGCTGGTTCCGGCCTCGGTAATTTCAAATGTGCGTTCCTTGTAGACAACCCCAAAATATGAGTGAAATTTTTCATAGTTCCCGAAACTGTCAGTGTATTCTGTTTTTTCCCCGAGTAAAAAACCTGCCTGCCAGTCTGTAGTTATCTCAAAAATGCGGTTATCTTCAAACTCCTGTTCCTCATGTTTTAAAACCGAACCAACTAATTTCAAATAATAGGGGTTATTAGTATCCTCGCTTTCCAGCAAATACTGGATCCCGGCCCCGTAAAAGTCCCCGTCCTCAGTTTCGGAATCCCCGTATTCGATTTTACTTTTTCCCGCCATAAAGGAGAATTGTGCCCTGTCAATTATTCGTGCCCCCGGCGTCCAGTCCAGCCGCATCCCGGCCAGTTGATTAGTCAGTTCAGTATCACCGCTGCTGTCTTCCGGGGTGAAATCAGCCTTGGAATAGCTGTAGAG
>CAYTSZ010000030.1:0-14512 GCA_964440635.1 uncultured bacterium | reverse complement strand
GTCCTGAACTTTTGAACAGTGGTAGAAACTTGCCGGATCCCGGGGGATAAGTTCTCCTCCCAGGCTCCACTCCCGATCATCCCACTGCAGCACGGCGTCGCCGGGGAATAAACCCTCGAAGATGGGTCGGCCGGTAAGTGGAGTTCCGTATTCTCCCATTGTCCCCAGCTTGACCATTGAAGTTTCGGGAACAATATCGCGCATGGCGAAAAGTAGTCCCAGTGTTCCCATGACGTTGTTCTCCTGTACCATTTTCGCATGATCAACATCAATCATACTGAAAGGTGCGCTGGGACATTCGGCGTAATGAACGATAGCTTCGGGTTTTACTTCATCGATAAACTCTTTGAGTCGATCCTGGTCCGTGATATCAACTTCACGAAAATTAATATTTACTCCAAGAACTTCCCGGGCGGCCTTCAAGCGTTCGGTCATTCGTTCTATGGGAACAATGGTATGGGAACCGCGATTTTTGACCCAGTCGCGGCGATTGTAGTTATCAACGCCACTTACCGTGCAGCCCAGCTTGGCGAGGTGCAGGGCCAGCGCCCAGCCGAGGTAACCGTCAATTCCCAGGATCATCACTTTCATATTTTTTAACAAATAGCCGTATTCGGTTTTTTCCCACTCCGGACATTCCTCGCATGTTATGGACATCGGGTTATAGAAACCCAGCTCGGGGCGTCTTTTACACTCAACCATAACTTCTGAACCATCGGCTCCTCCTGAGCGCAGCTCGGCCAGTGACTGTCCGCAGGCTCTGAAATCAACATTTGCGCTTAAATCAAGTGCGGGGCAGTTCCAGCATGTATTATTGGAATTATGCATTTCTTCCTCCTGTGGATTTGAATTAACTAGCTGTACAAACATTTAAATTTTACGCTTGATAGAAAAATTTAACAAGGTGGAAGGGATATTTAGCCTTGGACGAAGTTTTCTGCCCGGAAAATTGGTTTCCTGGATTTCTCCTCTTTTCACCAGGGGGATTTCTCCAACTCATCGGCGTCCTGACCCTGTATTTGTTCGTCGAGTTTTTCTTTCGCCTGTGTTTTTCATGCAATTGTTCCTAATTAGCTAAATCTCAATTAAAAGTATACGACATTTCAGGGAGGTAAGCAAATGAGAGCATTGGTCCCGGCAGGTAGTGCGGAGGGATCGTTGTCGAGCAGGGGAATAAGTGGGAAGTGTGGTCAAGGGGCGCGTTCCTGAAGTGTAGGTCCAGGCTGCGGAGAAGCCATATTCGGGGGAAGATGAAATTCGAGAGGAAGTTGGGAAACAGAAAGGAGGCGAGCAGCCCGGGGCTGAAGAACAATAAAGGAAATAGTCGGTTATTCAATTTATTTAGCCCACATTATGCACGGAATCAGAGATCTCTTAGCATAATCCGGGTTAGAGTAGAAGTCGACCTTTATGGAAGCCACCCAGCCAGAAATTTCAGGTCTTTTTCCTGGAGTTCTTTTATAAATTTTTCTTTCTTTTCTTCCTCTTCGGGAATCAGGGAGCTTAAACTCATCAGATGGTTGGCAGCCAGATAAAAGATTAAAAATTCAGTCCAACTAAAAAATAAGTAAAAATATTCGGGAATTCTGATGATCTTTATCTGCAGAAAAAATCCGCCACCAAAAAGCAATGATAGAATGGACAGGCGGGTCAGCAACACCCTGAGCAAGGCCCGGCTGCATTTTACACCTTGTCGGGAGTGATTCTTTGCGGCCATATAATGGTTGATCAGCAGGTAGAGAAAAGAAGCCCAGATGATCGCGGTTAATAAAATCATTGTTTGAAAAAACGACAGGAAAAAAGGTAGAACTCCAATTATAAAGTAAAGGGTATCCTGGGCGTAGAAAAGCAAAAAACCCCGCTCGCGTAGCCACCGATCCCAGCCTGGCAGTGGATTTCTCCCCGCCAGCAGGCCGCCCGTGAGACTGATCCAGACGCGCAGTGTCTCGTGGAGGATTTCTCCCCCCATAACCAGAAATGCAAGTAATAAATATAGTAAAGAATTTGTGCCATCGGAAGCGACAATCAAAAAGCCGGAGATGATAAAACAGTTTGCTATTCGATCGAGTCCGCGGTCCAGGTAAGCTCCTGTGAAACTGGAACTATCCTGCCATCGCGCGACATCACCGTCAAAGCCGTCCAGAATAAGGGCCAGGAGCAACCAGAGGGGAACAAAGCGACAGTCCAGTCCCTGCAGGAGCCAGACACCGGCCAGAATTTTCACGGCGAAAGAAAGCACCGTCCACAGGTGGGGAGAAAATGGTAGGCGAACAACCACTGGCAGGAGGATCAACTCCAGGGGTTTAACCAAAAGTTTTGAAAATAAACCGTCCGGTGAACGTTGAAGTTCTCTATATTGCTCTAACAATTTTTACCACCTGCAGTGCTTTCGGTGCGAGATTAATTTATTTTTGAACCAGTTGTTTGAATCTTTTTTGAAGTTCTACC
Organism: uncultured bacterium; assembly: GCA_964440635.1. Taxonomy (GTDB): domain Bacteria; phylum T1Sed10-126; class T1Sed10-126; order T1Sed10-126; family T1Sed10-126; genus CAYTSZ01. The sequence goes on along the minus strand of CAYTSZ010000030.1, from coordinate 12,064 downwards.
GCCGGGTAATCATACCGTACACCCGGCGTTTCAACTACCATCGAGGCGGCTGCGCTGCCAAAACAACCGGCGGTTTTTAAACTGGCGCCCGAGTTTTGGAGCAGATAGATCAATGTCCCCACTGCAAAAACATCGCCCGCTCCCGTGGGGTCTTTAGCATTGGTCGTGAGGGCGGGGATATTTGTTTCTTTTTCCGGCTGGTAGAGAGTTGCTCCCCGGAAGCCTTCTGTTACAAACAGTCTCTGTTGTTTCAACCGTGAACTGTCTAAATTCCCCGGGTAGTCGGCGGAGCTGCAGAATCCAAGGATATTATTTGCCCAGCTAATGTTTAGTTCCTGGGGTTGCCGGGTAGGGACGAAAGTGGAAAAATTAGTTTCGTCTTTCAACCAACCCTGCAGGCCCAAGCCGATAATGTTTTTGCTATCGGCTAATTCAGCCGTCTCTTCTACTGCTATTTCCCCGGCCACTGGTGCAATAAAAATACCGTCGTAACTTTTCGGATTAATTTTTGAAAGACTTAAATTTTTGGCTCGGGATATCATTTCCATTTTTCTTTTTTCGCCGGAGTAAGTGTTGTGAAAAACGGTTGTTTTTTGAGTGGGCACGTTAATCAGGGTTATGTCCTCTAATTGTTCGGGGAGCGGGTAATCAGGCGGCAGGGAACTGAGGATGGTAATCTCAATCTCCAGGGCAATTCCCAGGGCAGCGCCGTAAATAACCGAGCCCCCGGGAGTATAGCCGGAGTTGGTTCTGTCCAGGGTTCCATGGCCGGCCAGTAGTAGTGAAGCGACGGGGGAATTCACAGCAGTGTTTGTTGTTTTCAGGAGAGTTCCCCGCAGGAAATATTGTAAGCCTGCCCCGTAATTCCCGCCGCTTTTTCGCTGGCCAAAAAATGAACGAGGTCGGCAACTTCCTCCGGCTGGACGAACCTCTGCATTGGAATTTTAGATTCTATTTTTTTGCGCATCTCGCGGGGAGATATATTTTCTTTTTCAGCAAAAATTGTCACGTCGTTTCGGGCCATTTCGGTATCCACCCAGCCGGGACAGACGGCGTTCACCCTGATTTCCGGGGCGAGCTCCCGGGCCAGACTGCGGGTGAAACCGATTACCCCGTGTTTTGCGGCGGCATAAGCAGTATAGTTTTCTCTTCCGTTCTTCCCCAGCCCGGAAGAGATATTGATGATACTGCCCCCGGTTTCAATTTTTTCGCCCACCTGACCGGTTAACCGGGCAATGGCGTCAAGATTGATGGACATTATATTTGACCAGGTTTCCCGGTCAGTATATGGAGCCTGTAGACAAATTCCCGCATTATTGACCAGCAGGTGAAGGCTGGCGGGGATTACTTCGGGAAGTTTTTCTTCAATGATTTCTGTTTGGGTCAGGTCGCCTTTGAAAATTTTAAAATTGTTTTCACCGGGGGCCTCTTCTTTTACCTGTTTTAATTTTTCTTTATTTCTTCCCGCGCCAACTACCAAGTAGCCGTTTTCTATTAATTTTAAAGAGATTGCCCGCCCAATACCGGAGCCGGCTCCGGTTACGAGAGCTATTTTTTTATTATAGATGATAGTTTTTCTCCTTCTTGCTGGCAGCGTTCTAAGGCTGGCCGGACTATTTCCTCTTTGAGGGAAAATTGATACTGTTCATCTTTGCTGTGGATTGAACCGATTTCAGAGATGAGGACGAATCTCATTTCATCGGCCCGGTAGCGCTTGTTGTAACGGATGGTTTTGATGATATCCTCGGGTGAAATCTCCTCCGGAATATTCAGGGGCAAATCATATTTCCTCAGGAGGTGTCGGTGTTTTTCAACAATTTCCTTCCCGGCAATTCCTGCTTCGAGGGCAATTTCCGCGGCGGCAACCATGCCGACGGCGATTGATTGCCCGTGCCCCAACTGGTAGGAGGACAAATACTCAACCGCGTGACCGACTGTATGACCGTATTGGAGGACAAGAGCTTCTTTTTTTTCTTTAGGATCGCTGTTCGTCAGATTAATTTTTAGTTCTATATTTTTGCGTACGGATTTATTGAGAAACTCCGGGTCTTTAATTGATCCCTCGTAATCCTGGAAAAAATCAAAAAACTCCCTGTCCTGGCCCAGGGCGTGTTTCAAACATTCGCTGAGCCCATCTGGGAACAGCCAGTCGTCCATTGTCTGTAGCAGCTTCGGGTCAACGATAATTCGCTCGGGAATGTAATAGCTACCGATATGATTTTTTCCGCGTGCTTCGTTTAACCCCTGTTTTATCCCGATGGCGGCGTCGTCCTGGGCCATTAGCGTGGTCGGGATATGGGTGAGTCCGATTCCCCGATAGAGGGTTGAAGCTATAAATCCGCCTACGTTGCAGACGCAGCCCCCGCCAAGGTTTATTATATAACTGCCGGCGTCAATTCCCCGGTCAAAAATCAGGCCGATCAATTCCCGGTAGCTGTCCATGCTCTTGCCGGCTTCTCCTTCGGCGGCGACGAGAACCTGCAGGTCAATACCGTGATCTGTAAGTCTTTTTTCCAGTGCTTCGCCGTATAGATCGTAAACCGTAGAATCGGTCAATAAAACGTGGGGTGAGTCCTGGTTTTCCGGAGGAATCAGCAGGTCGGGATCGATATTTTTCAGCAGGTTGTCCTTGAAGAATATTTCTGTTAACTCCACCTGTTCAGTCGTAAAATGGAAGGCGGGATGAATTAATTCATTGGATTCCTGTCCTCGGTTCGCCGGAGATTTTTGCCTTACATTTTTTACAACTGACTCCGAAGCATTCCAGGGGACTTCCTCGGGCCGGACCATTTTTTCGGCCCGGACAAGGGCCCCGGGAACGTCGATATCAATCCAGGAGCCTTCTTTAATATCAACAGTGCCAACTTTGCCCTTCACAGCCAGTTGTCTGATACCGTCGGAAAGTGTCAGGCCCTTCCCCCGTTTTTTTTCTTGTTTTTCCAGGGCTGAAAAAAGCTTTTCGTCAGCCAGGAAGAGGCCCGTGTCAACCGCGTTGTAGTGGTCCAGTCCTTTGCCTATATTTTTTATTTTACCTTCTTTAACATTAACACGGGTGGCATCGTTTAAATCGTAAATTTCATGCAGTTTGTGGTCCACCGCAAGTTTCACGGCGGGTTGGTTATCGTTTAAAAGAGTTTTGAATATTTGTTCCTCGAACAGGTGGTCGCTCATCGTCAGGACAAAAGGAGATTCCACGTTATTGTGTCCCTGTAAGACGGATAACCCCAGCCCTTCCTGCCAGTTCTCATTTCGAACAAATTTAATATTTTTGTCGGGAAAAAGCTGGGAAAGCTGATCTTCCAGCAATGCGGCCCGGTAGCCGGTAACAATGGTGAAATTTTCTATACCCAGTCGGGAAAGGCGGAGAATGTTCCAGCCAATCAGGGGAATACCTCCCAGTCTGACCAGCGGTTTAACCGTATGTGGACAATCAAGTCGACTGCCACGGCCAGCGGCCGGGATTAAAGCGTTTTTAACGTCCATGGCTGAATATCCCCTCAATTATATAGTATTTAAAAATTGAGCTAACAATTAAATAATAACAAATTCCGCCGGTAGAGTACAATATTTTTGAAATTTTTTAAAAATAAAAAGCCGGCAGTCGGTTTGTGGTCGATTTTGCTCGTGGAAATTTAAGTTATTATACTTAAGCTTATCAATATCAGGGGTGTGATTTATGGATAATCCAAAACGGGGGTCGCAGTTAAACTTTAAACTTAAATCATATTATTTATTACAAAAAACGATTGCGGGATTGGGAGTATGCGGCAGTTACAGGCAGTCGAGGGTCTATAAAAACCAGTCGAACGGCCGGGGTCGACAGTCGAAGGTCGAGAAAACCAAAGCTGAAAGCAGGAGAGAATAACAAGGAACCTGGTTTTAAACCACTGGATTTGGGGTGAAGCGTGGGGCTGGGGGATAGAGCCTTAAATTCAGCGTCAAATTCGACATCAACATCAAATTCAAAAGCAACGGCAACGGGAAAACATGAGTGGAGGAGCTAATGAGGGGAGGAAATAGCGGAGACATCAGCTTCAAAATCAACAGCTCTGGATTTCGGGTCGGGAAATTACTTCATGTATGTGTTATAGTTAAAAGGAAAGTAATTGAAGAAATTATGGAGCAACAAGAAGTTGATGTTCCTTATGGATACTACATCAGTTGTTTATAACTCCTGGCATGTAAAGGACTGATAATTATGGATATTTTAGATGAGTTGCGGCAAAAATCTGAGAAACGCTTTAAAGAATTACAGGACAATTCTGAACTTTGGAGAAAAAGAGAAGACATATCTCAAGAAATTATTTCACCCGAGGTAGGTCACCTTGTAGCGGATTTTTTAGCTGGCGATTTTAATTTTCAAGATTTTTTCAAACTTTCCACCTCCAACCGGGAAGAATTTATATACTATCTGGAAGAAGAATTCGGAATCCATTTCACTTTAACCCTACAGGAGGATCATCAAATTCCCGCTTGAATCCTTTTCAACACGAAGAAAATAAAACGGACACAGCAAGATCAAAGGCGATTGGCTCGCAGAAAAACAGAGCATGAGAGCTTGAGCGACTGCTAAATTCAAAATCATAAACAACTTCAGGGTCAATATTTCTTGCTGTCGGCGTGGGGGCCGAAATGACGTCGGAGTCAGGACATCGTGATATTTGAGGGTGTTTTTTTGCCTTCGGGGGTTTGGTTGAAGTCGGAGTCGAAGGAGATCAGGGTTAAATTAAATTTTTTGGCAGCTATATACTGATAAGCATCATCAAAATCCAGGTTGTATTCATTCGCAACCGTTTGTAGTTCTGGTAGGTTGGTTGGCGGGATACGAATGATATTTATACCGCCGGGGCCTAACATATCGTTGATTAATTGTTGAAATGTCGATGTTTTTTTACCCCTGAACAAGAAAATTCCTGGTGAATAGAGGGAAAAATCAGTTAGATTAATCTGTGCAAGTGGAATTTTTTTAAAAAAACTTGTACTTCAGAGGCACGTTGTTGATTGCACAGCAGTTCCAGTATTATGTTGGTGTCAATCAGATACACTTTCAGCCCACCATCTGGATATTTTGTGCTGGAGTTCTACCGAATCAGATTCATTGCTTAATTCCTCTGCTGTGCCCGCCCAGTTGAAAGTAGGATTTTGAGAATTCGTTTTACTGGAGCGGGAATGTATAAATTCAGCAAAATCAGCCACTTCATCCAGTTCCTCCGGGGATAATTTGTTGAGTTTTTTTGTATTCGCTGCCATTTTTCAGTTGGTATTGCCATCAGACGACACCTCTTCAATGAACCAGTTTTCACTCTTACCCTGTAAAGATAACATATTTTGAGGTTAAAAATCAAATTTAGCTACAAAGTTAAAAGGATATATCGAGATGCGGAGAGTAAGACGGTCAAAGGTCGAGGAACTATAGTTGATGGTCAAAAGTCGAAAGTCAAAGGTTGGGGGAAATATCGGTCGGGGGTCAACGGAGACATACATAAGGTTAGGGGTATCGAGTTTGGTTACTGTATCGTGCCTGATATAGAATTCTTGATATTCAGGGATGTATGCAGTATATTAAAATTGTAGCTTTATAAAACTATAACTTTATAAAAGTGTGATTTTATGAGTAACGAACTGGTGGATCGTGGACGAGAGGTTAGAGAGTTGCGTGAACTTTCGGAGCGTGTGAGCGCGTCCCTGGGATTGTTGTATGGTCGACGGCGGGTGGGGAAAACGTTTTTGCTGCGTAATGTCTGGGAAAAACAAAGATTATTCTATTTTCTTGCCGCTGACGAGACCACAGAGCGCAATCGCGTCGAGCTACTGCAGGAGATGGAAAGGTATTTTGAAGATAAAATTTATGAAGAGGATTATCCTAATTGGAGAACGGTATTCAGACTGCTGGCAGAGCTTGCGGAGCGCAGTGATACTGTTGTTGTGCTGGATGAATTTCAAAACTTTCTTCAGGATAACGATCAAGAGGATATTCCGTCCAAACTGGCTGCTGTGTGGGAGGAAGTTATAGAGAAAAATATTACGCTAATTTTATGCGGTTCAGAAATTTCTATGATGAAGTCACTCAACAAGGGCAAGGCAGCGCCGTTATACGGGCGGTTCAACTGGTCTCAGCGTTTGCGCCCTTTCACATACCGAGAAGTAGATATGATGGTTGAAGGGTTAAACCCGCGTGAAATTGTTGAGGTATACGCTATTTACGGTGGGATGCCGCAGTATCTGAATACTATTTATACGGCTCAGCCCCTAACTGAGAATGTGGTTGAAACTATACTGTCGCCGCGCGGCGAGGTGAATCTGCAGATAAGCAGTTTGTTTGCGCAGGAGAGAGGAATCAGGGAGCCGGGGGCTTATCATGCGATTTTAACGGCAATTGCGGGGGGAAATACGACTGTAAACGAGATCGCCCAGGCTTCCGGGGTGCAGGGGGAAAATAATACAATTACGCGGAAAAAATTGTCTGTGCTGCAGAGTCTTTATCTTATTGATCGAGAAAGAAATTGTGATGAGAAGAGGGGGGCGTATCATTATTACATCCTGGATCACGGTGTTCATTTCTGGTACAAGTTTGTTTTACCCAACCGCAGCCGGCTTGAACTTGGTGATGAGCGGGGAGTATGGGATGAGCAGATTTCTCCGGCATTGAATAGCTACGTTGGTCAGATATTTGAGCATATATGCAGAGAGTCTTTTGTTCACTACCACAAAAACTGGAAACTGCCGGCATTTAAAAGCTGGGGTCGCTGGCAGGGACAGGATCGAAATAAGCGTTCTATCGAGATAGATATAGTGGCGGAGCTTGAAGACGGTTTGCGTTTGACCGGGGAAATAAAATGGTCGAGCCGTCCGGTGGACGTGGATGTTTATTATGGACACCAACGTGACCTTGAGGATTTATCTAATTCAGGTAGAAAGTGGGCACACGAGGCGTTTGAAGAATGTGGCCGGCAGATATTTTTCTCCGCGGCCGGGTTTACGTCATCTTTTGAAGATATAGCGGCAGAAGAAGATATTATTCTGATAACCCTGGAGGATATGTTTGAAAAACAGAGGAGCAGAAAGCTTGAAGGCAGAGACAGGTAAAGGCAGACCATGAGAGCGAGGGAGCTTGAGAGCTTGAGCGACATCAGTCAAGGGTTACTGGTCTAAGGTCGGTGGTCGATAGGCGATGGTTTGGGAGACGGGGGTATCCTGAGGCGACTTCTGGAACTGCGGATTATATTATGTGTTTTAATTGGGTTATTAATTTTTGCGTGATGTAAAACCCCTTAGCCTTTAATTTTTGAGCTTCGGCTGCCGCTGTGTTAATTAAGCTGTTTTTTTCAGCCTTTAATAAAATCCCAAGTGTTCCGGTGAAATCAATTCCTATTCTGTCAGCGACTGAGCGGGCTTTTTGGTCGTCAAGGACTGCCGTTAAATTTTCCTCTTTTGCCAGAGCGAGCACCTGTGACTCTCCTGCGCCTAAATTTAATTCTTGTTCAAATAATTCTGCAAGGGATAGTTCCGCATTAACTAAGACCATGTTTTTTATTTTCAGGGGACCAAATTCTTCTTTGACTGCTGAGGGGATGATTATTTCAAAGTATAAATCTTCTAAAAGTTTAATTTGGTTAATACTTTCGAGCGCAATCAGACACGAAGTGTTCGAAATTACGCGGTCAGGCATTTTCTAATTCTTTTTCCAGGTCTATATTCTCATACCGTATTGATGGAATCGTTCGTTCATGTAATATTTCGGCAAAAGTTCGTTCTGAATAGCCGGCAATCCGGGCGGCCTTGCCCAAGGATACGCTGCCATCCTCTAACATGGAAATAGCCAATCTTATTTTAATTTCTTTTTCATCAACTTTCAATTCAGGCAAATTAATTTTCAAAGGGAATCACTCACAAAAAAATATTGTTTGATTATTTCTATATAAACTATACAACAATTTAGCTTTGATTTCCATAGCAGCTTTAATAGTGGCTTACCACGTATTAAGCGGAGGGGCGGGATGGGCACGAGAATGAGTTAGAGAAATATGGTGTTTTCGATCAAGAATCGCTCAACTTAGGTAAAAATCTTATGTTTCCCGTCTGGGTGATAGCCTCTATAACTTATTTTTTAGGGAATTTATCTTTTTCTGGAAATCCGGCAGTTCTGATTTTATAGTTTGCCAAACTATATGTTTTTTTACGTCAGGATATTGATGAATCAATAAATTGCGGAATCCAATCCATTCAGTCCAGTTAATGTCTTTTTCCTGAACACGAATATTTTCGGGTAATGCTCGGGTTGCTTCGCCTATTATTTCAAAACGGCGGATTACTGCGTCTATCACCTGTTGGTCTTTTATAAATTCCTCTTTGCATAGCTCCCGGGTGTAAGAAAAGATCATTTCACTCGCTTCCAGGATATGCTGAAGTCTGTCATTAACGGTGTTTTTTTCAGACATAGATGAGATCTTTTTTTATATTTTGCGAAAATTCTTTATTGGAAAGAGCGTAAGAGGGGGTCAGGTCAATATTACAATTAAGTAAATCAGATAGTTTTTTTTGCAGTTGCTGTAATTTTATGCCGCCGCCTTCTTTGTTGGAGTGGAATTCTATCAAGAGATCAATGTCGCTGTTGGTATTGGCCTGCTTGCGGGCGGTGGAACCGAAGACCCCGATGCGTTGCACATCAAATTCTGATTTCAGTTCCTCTATGTGTTCGGCCAGAGTCTTTTGTATGTCATTTAGTTCAGGTTTTGTCCTGGTGGGGCGTTTTTCTAAAACAATTTCGGTGTTATAACCAAGAGCATCAAAAAATCGAAGCATTCGTTCAATTGTGAATCTGTTTTTCCCTCTTTCGGCATCACTGACTGTCTGGGGATGGACATTCAGCTTTTCCGCCAGTTGTGCCTGACTCCAGTTTTTTTGCTGCCGTATTTTCCTAATTTTTCTCCCCATTTTTTGGGAGATATTAGAATTAGTTTTTATCATTAGTTTAACCTCCAATTAATAATATAAAACATACCAGGGTTATAGTCAAGCGTATAGACTTATAAAAGAACTGAATGTTATTGTCTGAGTTTGCTTTTTGTTTGAAACAGAAGAGGATTTTATTAAGATGTTGGGAGAAGAATTGACTGCAGGTTAATAGGTTATAAAACCCTGTCGATGGTCAAAGGGATAGGGACTTCGGTCAAAGGTTAAAAGTTGGTGTTCGAGGGTTGATAGTCAACTGTATAGTCAATGGTCGAAAGTACAGGGCTGGGGGCGACAGCTACAAGGTGTGGGGGGATCGAGTTTGGTTACCGGGGATTACCTCAGGGGCAACTGGAGGGCGCTGGTGAGGGCTGAATTTATTTTTTCTACTTCCGGAGCAAACAATTCACCCAGTTTTTCCTGCAGATTTTGTTTTTTTACCGTGAACAAATAATCCGCCTGAACCTTTGTTGGGACGGGTAGATTGTGGCCCTCAAGTAAAAGTTCAGTTGGATAGATTGTTTTCGTCCGGCGGGAAGTGCAGCCGGCCAGGATTATATTTTCTCCGTGTACATTTCGGGCCTCGTGTGAAACGATCACTCCGGGGCGAAGTTTTCCGTCGGGAAACCGGGTTTTCCAGATTTCACCCCGTTTCACCAGGGATAATCTCCCAGTTCCGAGGCCGCCTGGCGCTGTAGCTCCTCTCCTTCTTTAGTGAGCTTTTTTTCCTGGCTATATTTTTCTCTTAGCTGTTCCCATTGTTTCTGTTTTTTTAACTGGTGCAGAGCTGTTCGGACGACCTCGCTTTTGCTGCTGTAATCGTCAAGTAATTCCTCGATTATTTTTTTATCTTCATCTTTCAAATAAACAGTAGTTCCCATTAGAATCACCTTGTTGAAAAGCTATCGTAAATATATCACAAAAAGCTATATAATTCAAATATAGGAAACATAACATTATTGTTTTGTGAACCGACGTAAAAGTCAGAGCATGAGAGCGTGAGAGCTTGAAAGCTTGAGCGGTTGCTAAATTCAAGATCATAAACAACTTCAGGGCCTATATTTCTGGCTAGCGGTTTGGGGGGATGCCGGCGGGGAGTGGAGGAAGGGAAGAGGGGAAGGACGGAAGTGAAAACGGGAAGGGATACAATCGGCCGAGGTGACCAAAGTAGAACGTGAAGACAAAGAGTGGTGGGGGCTATGGTCGATAGCCGGCGGTCGGGAGTCTGGAGGCATATGTGACCTTCTTGATGTATAGTGTTATACACTGATACCATTTTGTTAGTAAATATGAGGGAGGTTTAGTTGGGTTATGAAGACAATCAGGATTTATCTGGACACATCCGTTTTTGGTGGCGTGTTTGATACGCAGTTTGAATTGCCGAGTCGAAAATTGTTCAAGGAAATAGAAAAAGGTAAATTTAAACTTGTAACTTCGGCGCTTGTAGAGACAGAATTAGAGCCAGCCCCGTCTGAAATAAAAAATTACTTCAGACAGAATCTACCCCGAGCAGAGATTGCGGATGTCACTCGTGAAGCATTAGAATTGCGAGATGTTTATCTTAACGAGGGAATTGTTACAGAAAATTCGCAAGAAGATGCTTTGCATGTTGCTATAGCTTCGGTATCTAATTGCTCAATTATTGTGAGTTGGAACTTTAAACACATAGTTCACTTTGACAGGATACCGCTTTATAATGCCATGAATAGGATAAATGGATATCCTGAAATTGATATATATTCTCCTCAGGAGGTTATTAGTTATGAAGAAGATTGATTGTGTTGATGTGAAGAGAGAAGGGGCAAAAAAAGTAAGAGAAAAAACTTTGGGTTTGGATCTTGAAGAAGAAGAAAAGTTTTGGGAGGAAGCGGGGAAGAAATTAAAGAAGCAAAAAGATGAGTTTTCAAACAAAGAAGTAAAGGAAACAGTTTGAGATAAACTTTACATTTGACAGTCGAGAGTCGGATGGCACCGGTCAATAGTCGGCGGTTGAGGGTTTAGAATATGTGTGCGGAGGAAAAAGTGGAGCCAGAGAAAAGGCAGTTTTAAAGTTTCTTCATTCAGGCGGTCCAGTTTGTTTTTGGCTGAAAAAAGCATTATATTGTCACGTCTTGCTGCCGGTTAGTTGTTTATAGTCGCGCTGAAAATAGGGGAGCTGATCGTGGTAACGTCTGCTTGTTTTAGTTTCAAACTCAATTCTACGTTTTTCATTGCGGCAAAAGATAATTTCACAGGGCTGAATCGCTTCAAATTGTAGTAACAAAGGTGATTTTTCGAGATCGACCACCTGCGTTTTGTCGAGGCCGAATATGGCAAACAGTTTATCCATCATTTCCCCCCGCAAAAGGGAACGTTCGGATGTTTTGGCGGTTTTGGAAAAAAGGATTGCAAAGTCATAATCGCTCTCCGGATGGAGGTTTTTCTTATTTAACTGTGAGCCAAAAAGATATACAACATCTACCGGGTAGTTTTGAAATATTTTCTTAGTTTTCTCAAGTTTTTGTTCTGGGATAGCAACCGATTTTTGTTTGACAGATTGAATCATTTTGAGACCCCGCTTGAATAAAAAGGTGCAATTACTCTTAGAACCCAAAAAAAGATGGCTCATTTCTTTGAATAGTATAGCTTTTAAATAGAATAAAGCCAAAATCATTTAAGCCCGAAGGGAAAGGCAGAGCGGGAGAGCGGGGGAGCTTGAGTGACCGCTAAATACAAAATCATAAACAACTTTAGGGTCTACATTTCTTGATGACGGCGGGGAGTGGAGGAAGGGGAGAGGGGAAAATGGGAGGAACGGAAGTGAAAACGGGAAGGGATACAATCGGCCGAGGTGACAAGGGGCAACGGCGAAGTAGAACGCGAAGACAAAGAGTGGTGGGGGCTATGGTCGATAGTCGGCGGTCGAGGGGCTATGAAAAGCAGTCAATGGTTGAGGGTCTATAAAAACCAGTCGAACGGTCGGGGGTCGACTGGCGAAAGTCGAGAAAATCAAAGCCTAAAACATGAGATAAAATAGACAACAAGGAACAAGGAACCTGGTTTTAAACCTCTGGATTCTGGCTCGCACTGTTCTTACACATCCTTGTGTTCGCAGCATTAGCACATCCGTGTG
>CAYTSZ010000029.1:0-14513 GCA_964440635.1 uncultured bacterium | reverse complement strand
GAAGTTCAAAATATTAATATCCCTTTAAATATATCTTTTTTATGGATGCGCGAAGGTTTTCAGACTGCATTCGCCAGCCGGGAAGGTAAAGTTGCTCTTGAGAATATATCTTTTAACGACATCTGGATGATGGCTTCTTATTCTTCCCAATCTGCCCGTGGTACCTGGTTTGGAGGAAATTTTAGTGACCAGGATGGAAATGAGTGGGAAGTCTCCGGAGGAAGCGAAAGGCCTCTAAAGTTCAAATCAAAACTTGACCAGATCGACGGTTTTTTGGGATTGGCTGACCTGGGTTACCTGAGAAACATTAATACGGATCTCCGGGGAGTTGAATTACTGCTGCAGTTTGAGAATCCGGTCGAAAACTGGAAGGATTACTACGGGTATTTGAGTTTTTCAGATGCTGCTTTCGAACTACCCGAGCGTAATTTCGTTATAGATAATATTAACGGGGAAGTAAAAATTATCCCCGGGGGGTTGGTTTTTTCAAGTATCTATGCCCGCCGATCTGATGGACAGTTGCATGTGGATGGACGCGTCGATCATAGCGGATTTTTTAAGGAAGGAAGCTGGGACCTGAATATCACTGGGCAGGGGATTGAAGCATCAGATTTATTTACTGTCTCGCCCGAAATAAGTTTTCGGGGACTTGATTTTGATGTTGATTTAGGGGGCAAACTGTATAATCCGGATTTGAATTTTAGATTAAGTTCCCGGGCGGCAAATGTGCGAGGGTTGCAGATGGAAAACATTGTGGTCAGGGGAACCAGGAAAGATGGAAAACTTTCTGCTCGTGTTGAAGAAGTGATAGTTGGGGGGGGTCGATGTATGGCTGTTATCCAGTCTGTTCAGGATGAACGGTTCCGTATCGATTTCAAAGCTGAAGAAATCCATCTGGATAAATTGTTTCATAACATTGATTTTATGCGCGAAAATATTCGCGGGCCGCTTACCGTGGACGGGCAGTTGCGGGGTTTGCCGACCAGAGTTGAAAGCTGGAGCGGAGATATAAGTGTGATCCATTCGGGCATTTATATGGAAAAGTTTCCTGATCTTCCAAATATGCAGCGGGTGGTTGATCTTCAAAAGGTGGGAAAGGATATAAATATTAAACCGGCCACTTATAACCTGAAGGTTTCGGACGGGAAAATAAATCTGTCCGGTGTCAGCCTGGTTGCTTCCGAAAAAGATATGAAACTAAAAGTAAGAGGCTATCTTGCCTTGAACGGCGAGCTGGATACGACTTATGAACTGGAACTATGGGGGGATTCCCTGGCCAGCTATTTGCAGGATCTTATCGGAGAGGTATATCGTAAATTGCGGCTGAGCGAGGAAAGGCGGCTCACTATCCGTTTTTTTGTCAGGGGGTCCCTCTTTGAACCAGAAATATCATTGGATAAAGATAAAATAAAAAAAGATTTCCGGCGCGATTTTATTGAAAGTTTATTGAGTGAAACCCTGGGCCGGCCGATCAATCGGTTTTTTGAAGCTATTTTTGATTAATCATCAGGCCGTTTGATTATCTGAGTAATTTACCTTTTCTCTGACCAGTATTCACTTCTGAAAGTTATTTGTTAAAATTATAACTCAGGTGTACATTAATACGGATGTTATAATTAAAACAATGGGAACTGTCAGGTTGATAAATAATTAGCTATCAAAAATGGAGTTGAATTTAGATATGTCTGAAAATTTAAAAGTTGGAGTTATCGGGGTGGGACATCTTGGTGAACACCATGCCCGGATATTGGGTTCTTTTCATGACGTGGATCTTGTTGGAGTTGTGGACACGGATGAAAAACGTGGCAAAGAAATATGTGATAAATATGGGACTGATTTTTATAGTGATCTTGAGGATTTAATACCAAAAATTGAAGCAGCCAGTGTAGTTGTTCCGACCGAATCCCATTATGAAGTGGGGAAAAGATTGATAGAGGCGGGTATCGATTGCCTGATTGAAAAACCGATGGTTCAGACTCTTGCTGAAGCGGAAAAACTATATAAAATTGCTGTTGAGAACGATGTTCTTCTGCAGGTCGGTCATATTGAGCGTTTCAACACTGCTTTTGCTGCGGCCCGGGAGTATATCGGTGAGCCACGGTTTATTGAAGTTAATCGTATAGGCCCTTTCAGCGAGCGGTCCACGGATATCGGAGTTGTTATGGATCTCATGATTCATGACATTGATATAATGCTGAGTATGGTGGAATCTCCGATCAAAGAGATAAGGACTGTGGGGGCATCGGTGGTTACTGATTTCGAAGATATTTGTAATGCGCGCTTTGAGTTTGAAAATGGCTGCGTGGCTAACCTCACGGCCAGCAGGATTTCACCGGAAGCCCGGCGGGAAATTCGCGTTTTTCAAGAAAAAAATTATGTTAGTTTGAACTATAAAGAACAGGAAGTTAAAGTATGGCGCCTGAAGGAAGGGGGAGAGGATGAAGCGGTTGATTTTGAAGTTTATGCTCCTCCCATTAAAGACGGGGAAAGCCTTCGTCGCGAACTGCTTCATTTTATTCACTGTATCCAGGAAGGGCGCGAACCAATTGTGGGGGGCAGTGAAGGTAAAAATGCTCTCAAAGTTGCTTTCGATGTGATGGATACGATGGACAGCGGTAATATCAAAAAATTTCATGGCTGACCTACTATTAGTTACCGGTGACAGCTCAGGCGATAATTATGCGGCACGGCTTGTCGATCGGCTAAAAGAAAAAGGATTCTCCGATGAGATACATGCGGCGGCCGGGGAGAAAACTGCTCGGTCCGGTGCACATCTAATTGAAAACCTTGTGGAACAGGCCGTTATCGGTTTCGCTGAGATTATAACATCGATCCCATATTTTTATCGATTGCTAAACAAAATGGAGGATTTCGTCAGGGAAAATAAGATTAAAACTGTGGTTTTTATAGATTTCCCCGGTTTTAACCTTAGGCTGGCTTCCCGATTAAAAAAATACGATGTGAATTTAATCTACTATATTACCCCCCAGGTCTGGGCCTGGGGAGAAAACAGGGTTAGTAAGCTGGGGGAAATATTTGATGAACTGCTGGTAATTTTTCCTTTCGAAGAGCAGTTTTTTAAAGAACGCGGTGTGGAAGCGCGGTTTGTCGGACATCCTCTCTGGGAAGAAAAGAAACTAACTAAGGTTACTTCGGCCCGGGTAAGTCTGGATATAGACGATGAAACACCGCTGATTTCCTTTTTTCCCGGTTCCCGCCGGCGAGAAATAAATCGTCTTCTTCCTACAATGCTCAAGACGGCTCGTCGGCTCGAAAGCAGACATCAGAATTGTAGATTTGTGTTCAGCGCGGCCGCTTCCATTGGTAGAGAAGCTCTGGAGAGTTTTTTTGGGCCGGAGGATCTTGAAAAATTTTACCTCTGGTCCGGATCTGCCAGGGGGCTTCTGGAAAGCTCGCAGCTTGCCGTGCTTGCTTCGGGGACGGTAACTATGGAGGCGGCATTTGCTCAGACCCCGATGATAGTTGGCTACAGGACCTCTTTGCTTTCCTATATTTTAGGTCGGATCGTGGCAAAAGTGGATAAGGCGGCGATGCCGAATATCATTTCTTCAACCAATCTTGTGCCGGAATTAATTCAATCTGATTACAACACCGAAAATTTAACTCAGCTTGTTTCCTCCTATATTTCAAATCCGGCTAAAAGAGAAAAACAGATCCGCTGGTTAAAAAAAGAGACGGAAGCTTTTGAAGGAAAAATGCCGACTGAAGAGGTTGCCGCCCGGGTAATGACATATGCGGCGGGTGGTGAGAACAACTGTGAAGAAAAAAATTGAGCAATTTGTTTTTGGATTGGCCGCCCGTTATATAGCCCCGCCCGTTTTAAAGGCAATCCGCTTCAGTTGTAGTATGGATGTCGAGGGGGAAAACTGGCCCACCGGGCTTAGAGAGAAAAATCAGAATTTCATTCTTGCTTTCTGGCACGGTCAGATGATTCCGCTGCTCTATTATTTTACCGGAGCGGGATTTTATACTTTTGCCAGCCCTCATCGTGATGGCCAATATATTGCCAATATTCTTGAAGGTATGGGACATTATTCTTTGCGGACTTCCATTCGTGATCGCCGTTTGAAAGCTTTGGTTAAAGCTCTGCGACTGGCTCGCAGTGGGGAAACTCTTGCCATTACCCCGGACGGTCCTGTTGGCCCCCGCCGCGAAGTTAAAGAAGGTGCGATTGGTTTGAGTGAAAAAACCGGGCTTCCTATTTTGCCGGCTGCGGGGCTTGCCCGTCCGGCCCGTATATTTTCGAGCTGGGACCGCTTCTGTCTGCCCTATCCTTTCGGCCGGTTGAATATCAAATTTTCCCGGCCGATTGATTTTTCGGAAATGGATTGTTCCCCGGATGAGAAAAAACGAATTTTACAATCAGAGCTTGAAAATCTCACACTGTCTGCGGCCGGGGAACTTAATATTGATCCCGATATTCCACCAGGTAAAATTTCCCGTGACAATTCTAAATAAAGCGCACCGGTTTATGAGAAAAATATTTTTTTCGCACCGTCTTACAGTGGTGCAACGTATTTTCAGAAGTTTTTTATTGCTGTTTGTCCCTTTATATATTTTGTTTAACCGGCTGGACCGTTGTTTGAAAACATTTGATAAAAAAAAATTATCCACGCCGGTTGTTTCGGTTGGTAACATAAGCGTTGGCGGCACCGGAAAAACTGCTTTTGTAATCAGTCTGTTGCGTGAACTGAAGAAATCTGGTTTTAGTCCGGCTGTCTTAAAAAGAGGTCAGGGCAGCGGGGAGGGGGTTCTGGCGGTTTCTCAAAAAGATGTATCAGCAACCGTATTTGGTGATGAGGTGGCGGTATTTAAAAGTAATTTTCCTGATCTCCCCATGGGAGTGGGAAAAAATCGCTACAGAATGGGGCGTGAACTGGAAAAACGCTGCCGTGTAGATCTGTTTATTCTTGATGATGGTTTTCAGCATTACGGTCTGGCGAGAGATATTGAGGTTGTATTACTCTCTTCGCCCGAGGAAATGAGCAGTTATCGTCTGCCAGCCGGTCCGCTGCGGGAGTCTGTTGCCTCTCTGGAACGGGCTGATTTTGTTTCGATTAAAGCAAACAAATTGGATGGTGAAGACCCCTGGCGAAGAATGGGTTCTGAGTGTAATTACACTCGGATGATCCATTATTACAGGTTGGATAAGATAGTTAAAAATGGCCATGATGTCACAGAAAAACTTAGAAATGAGCCGGGGATTTTACTTACTACCCTGGCCCGGCCGAAAGATCTTGTGGAATTTTTAAAAGCGGAAGGTATAAATGTAAAAAAAACGATTCAACTTCCCGATCATGCCGGTATCAGCCTTGAAGATATTCCCGAGAAGGCTGAAGACAGCGGACTGCTGGTGACCGAAAAGGAATACGTTAAGCTTCCCGACAAAATAAAAGAAAATGCGTCCTGTATAAAAAGTGATCTAATAATAGAACCGCTTGAACCTCTATTAGAAGCGATAGTTAAATTAATTGATACTGAAAGAAAAAGTGAGACGGATGAAAACCTCTGAATTTGTTTATAATATTGCTATCAATCTTGGACTTCCGCTGGCGGCGTTGACCACCCTGTTTGCTTTTCGTGGCCGGGGCGGGTTGAAAGCCGTGAAAGAAAAATTCAAACGACCGGATCTGGATTCTCTGCCCGAGGAGGTAGATTTCTGGTTGCACGGCGCTTCTGTAGGGGAACAGATGCAGGTGGCCCGCGTCCTGGGCTGGCTTAAAGAACTTGGTGTTCCCGAGGATAAGATTTTAATATCGGCCCAGACTTTTTCCGGTTTCAGATGTATTGACCATCCCCACCGGTTGCTTATGCCTACTGATTATAGCTGGCTGCTCAAGCGGCTTTGTCGCAGTGTTTCTGCGGGGAATGTTTTGATAATAGAAACAGAGATATGGCCCAACTTTTACCGTTATAACAGCGGTCGTGTTTTTTTGCTTAATGCGAAGATGAAGGAAAAAAGTTTTCCCCGCTATCGACTCCTCGCTCCGCTGGTAAAAACAACTCTTTCTCATTGTCGAGCGATTCGTGCTCGCAGCCCCGAGGACAGCGAACGTTTTCAGTATTTCTGCTCGCCGGAAGTAGATATTTCAGCCCCCGGAGGTTTTAAGTGGCTGGGCCTTCTGGAGGATGTCGAACTTGAAAATGAAAAAGTTTTCTCTGTCGATCGGCCGGTCCTGGTTGCCGGAAGTACCCAGCCGGGCGAGGAGGAGATTGTGCTTGATCTTGTTGAAGAGAAAAATTGTTCTGTCTACCTTGCACCTCGTCATCTGCAAAGAATACCAGAATTAAAACGGATGCTTACCGAAAGCGATCTGGACTGGTCGCTCTGGTCGGAAGCGGAGCAGAATTACGAAGGCGATGTAATTATAGTGGATAAAATGGGGCTTCTGGCCGCGGTTTATAAACTGGGGGATGTCGCTTTTGTCGGCGGGAGCTGGAATGAAGATATTGGTGGGCATAATTTGCTCGAACCCCTGGCCTGTGGCGTCCCGGTGATCACCGGTCCCTGTCTGCATAACGTTTCAGAGACTGCGGACGAACTGTTGGAGGCCGGTTTGCTTTTTAAAGCGGAAGACAAAGACTCCTGGAGTTCGGTCTTTGATAAAGCTATTGCCAGTAAAAACTCCAGGTTTTCCTCTTCTCTTGCTGATATGCGTCAGAAAGCAAAAAAAATAAAAAAAGAATATTATGATTTTTTAGAGAGAATAGTAAAAGAAACCAGGTTTTCAGAAAAATCAGGAGGTAAAAAAACATGAAAAAAGAACTCGAATACGGGCTTATATGGTTTGTCGTTCGGCTGATTAAATTATTACCGTTAAATTTGGCCTGCCGGCTGGCTGATTTGATTGCTTTTCTTCTGTACAGTGTTTTTTCTGTTCGTAAGCAGGTGACCCTGGAAAATTTGCGGCGTGCATTTCCGGACTGGGAGTTTCCCCGCCGTTACCGGACGGGCAAAGACTGTTACAGGTTTTACGCCAGATCGGCGGTTGAATGGTTAAAGACAGACGATATCCTTGCAAAAGGGGAAGTGGAGATAGAAGGCGATGGGGAGGAGCGGCTGGAAAAATACGTCGGTGATGGAGCAATCATCGCCACCGGACATATCGGTTACTGGGAACTGATTGGAGTTTTAATCGCCCACCGGTCTGGAGAAATTCATGCCTACGCCGATGAACAATCCAACCCCTATTCCCAGCAGATGATTGATCGCAACAGGGAAAAATACAATATTTCCACTTATAACGGCGCCGCAGGAATTCGTAAAATGGTCAAAATAGCAAAAAGCGGAAAACCGGTGGGAGTGGTGGCCGACCAGCGTCCCCGGGGCAAGTCTTTATATGTCCCTTTCTTTAATAGGTATGTACAAAACACGCGTATACCGCCCCTTTTGGCCCGGCAGACTGGTGCCCCTGTACTGCCTGTTATTGCTGTTCGCAGCGCTGCGGATAAGATATCTGTTTTTGTGGAACCTCCACTTGAAACCAGTCTTAAGCCGCCCGAGAAGCAGGATGAAATTGAGCTTATCAGTGAGTATAACAGTGTGCTTGAAAAATATATCCGGCGTTTTCCAGAGCAATATTTCTGGCTGCACAGACGCTGGAAAAACGCGCGCGGATCCGTGGCGGGAGTAACGGATGATGATTAAGAAAAAGCTGCAGGTCTGGCTGGAGAATCGTGGCTATCGATTTTTTTCCGGTCAGGGACTTGATTTTTTTCTGCATGAGTCTTTATCCGGCGCTCCGGAAGAAGTTTCAGAATATTTAACAAAGCAGATGGTCCGTCTGCAGCAGAGCGGTGGTGCGCGCGGTGAGCGTAATCTAAGTTTTGAGAACCCGTCCGGAAATAAAATATTTTTGAAACAGTATCATCACGGCGGGTTGTTGGCCGGCGAAGAAGATACTGTTTATTCTTCTCCGGAAAGGTTTGCGAAGGAACTAAAAGCCACCGAACTGGTCAGTGAAGCGGGGAGTTTTGTTCCCCGCCCGCTGGGGTGCGCCTGGCGACAAAGTGGGATGGGGTGGGAGGGATTCTATTTTTCCCGCTTCATAAAAGCGACGCCGCTTTCTTTGTCTGTGCGTGATCCCGAGAATATAGATTTGTTCGTAAAAACCGGGAATATACTTGCCCGTCTGCATGAACTGGGGGTGGATCACCTTGATTTTCACGTGGGCAATCTGATGATTGATGAAGAAAACGAAATATATGTTTTTGATTTTGATCCGGTAAAATTCAGAAAACCCGGTCCTCTGCTTCGGGCCTGGCGCGTGCGCAGGTTTTTGCGTTCGTTGAAAAAGCGGGGGTTCAGTTCTACAGGTTGCGCGGCATTTTATAACGGGTACCGTAGAATCAAGTCTGATTTTTTAACTGCCGCTTGTTTTAATCTTATAGCTCCGTTCCGCGGGTTTAAAGATTGGATAAGTGATTTGCTTTACAGTATAAAAGGCCGCGAAATCGGTGAGGATGTCACAGAAAAAATTCTGATTCGTGCTCCCAACTGGATAGGTGATGCGGTGATGAGTCTGCCGCTGGTGCAGCAGCTCGGTTCGACGTATCCGGAGGCAACCATAGACGTGATAGCGCGCCGGCCTGTGACTGAAATTTATAAGTGTTCGCCGGCGATAAATAAAGTCCATACTCTGGGGGAAAAAGTATATACCTACCGGCAGAAAGTTAAAAATGAAAATTATTCTTCTGTCCTGGTTTTGCCAAAATCACTGCGGACAGCCCTGCAGGCCTGGCTTTCGGGGATTCCCAGGCGTTTTGGGTTGGCCTGCCGGGGCAGGAAAGTTTTTTTGACCGATTCAACACCTCTTGACGGGCGGGATAGAAGTATACATCACGGACTTGTTTTTTTTCTGGCTGCCGGTGGTTTGCTGGAAGCTCCGGAAATACTGCCGGTACCCCGTTTAAATCTGGACCGTTTATCTCTCGAACCGGAGGAGAATATTTTCGCTCTCAAGAGACCCTATATAACTATTCATCCCGGCTCGGCCTATGGCCCGGCCAAACGCTGGTTGCCCGGGCTGTTCAATGAATTTTTAGAACATCTGTTAGAGGAAACTTCATTTTCCGTGGTGGCTGTTGGCAGTAAGGATGAAGAAAAACTGGCCGGAGAGATTTTTTCCGGTCTTTCGGTTGAACGAGTTTTCAATTATGTGGGCAGGACCAATCTTAACGAATGCATGGCCCTTCTGGCTGCCAGTCGGGCTACGGTGGCTAACGATTCGGGTATAATGCATCTGTCGGCGGCACTGGGCACACCCACCCTGGGTTTGTTTGCTTCGACCAGCCCCCGGTTGACAGCGCCTCTGGGGAAAAGAACAGTTGTGATTGAGTCTTCCCCGGAGTGCAGTCCCTGTTTTCAGCGGGAATGTTCATTGAAAGAAGATCGTTATAAATGTTTGAAGCGGATTCGTCCGGAAAATGTTTTCGCCGAACTTGAGAAGCTTGTGGAGTTGAAAAACAATGACTGAATCCATCAGGCAGCTTCCTTCAGAGGTAATAAACCAGATTGCTGCCGGGGAAGTTATAGAACGGCCGGCTTCAGTGGTAAAGGAGTTGCTTGAAAATGCCATTGATGCTGGCGCCGACGAGATAGAGGTTGAGTTCAGCCAGGGTGGTGTGCGAAAAATAGAGGTACGTGATAACGGAGCGGGTATTCGAGGATCCGACCTGTCAAATGCGCTTAAAAGACACGCGACCAGTAAGATAGTAGAAGCTCAAGATCTTGAAAACATAAAGACACTTGGTTTTCGCGGTGAAGCGCTGGCCAGTATTTCTTCAGTAGCCAGGGTGGAGATAGTTTCACGCCATGAATCCGAATCCGAAGCACTTGAGATAATCAAAGATGCCGGTGAAGAAGCGGAAATCAAACCCGCCGCCCGGGCGGTGGGAACCACAGTTAGAGTATTAGATCTTTTTGAAAACATTCCCGCGCGGCGGAAATTTCTTGCAACCGAGCGAACCGAAAAAAAACATATCCTCCAGGAAACACAGAAAAAAATACTGGCCCATCCCCAGATACATTTCAAAGTAATTGAAGATGGTGTGGATCAACTGGTGATCCCCCCGGGGGATTTAATCGAAAGGGCCCGGGCAATACTCGGAGGCGGAGTGGCCGAAAATTTAATTAATATTAACAAGCTGGAGGCTGACTGGAATCAGCTCGGTAGGTTTGGGCTGACCGGGCTTATTTCCAATGGTGAGGCCGAACATCATAACCGCCGTCATCAGTTTATCTTTATAAATTCCCGCCCGGTCCGTGAACCGGTTATTTACAGGGCTATCAGCCGCGCGTATGCTGATCTGTCCCTGACTACCCGCCAGCCGGTGGTGATCATGTTTCTGGATATCCCCGGTGATCAACTGGATGTGAATGTTCATCCTAAAAAAGAGGAGATTCGTTTCAATAAAAGCAGTGAGGTTTTTCGTTTTGTATATCATGCCTTGCGGGAAAAACTGAAAGAACACTACCAGGCCGAGGCCCGGACTGATCTTGAGTCCGACAGGTTGATGGGGGCGGAAGATTATGGCCGGGGTTTTTCAACCTCGCAGTCACAAGCGGCCGGGGAGAAGACAGCAAATGAAAGAGAATCACAGAGTATGCCCCGGCTTTTCGAGACAGACAACACTGAGTCAACCGGAGCCCGGCTTATCGGCCAGATCAAGAAGACTTTCCTGCTGGTCGAAAGAAAATCCGGCTTGCTAATAATAGATCAACACGTAGCGCATGAAAAAATACTTTATGAGCGTTTTCGCCGCCAGGTAAGCAAGCAGGATGAACCGGCCCAGTATCTATCGGTTCCTCTTAATCTGGAGCTCAGCCCCGCCGACCGTGAGGCGCTGCTGGATAAAGCAGACAAACTTCAGAAACTCGGTCTTACTGTTGAACCCTTTGGTGGCGGGAGCCTTGTTATACAGACGGTCCCCGGTTACCTGGGTAGACGTAAAACCGATCAGAAAATTATATTTGATATGATTGAAGAGTTTTTACAGTTAAACAGAGAAGATGGAATTTCAAATGTTGCCGACAGTATGATAACCATTATGTCCTGCCGGAGCGCGGTTAAACGTGGAGACGTGCTTATGCCCCGCGAACAGCAGGAACTGATTGAGGGATTGAATGCGCTTGACTTCCCGGCCAAATGTCCGCATGGGCGACCCATCTATCATGAGATAAAAAACGATGAGCTGGCCGATATATTTGATCGGCCCCATCATGAGTTCGATTAGTATCTTGGCGGATTGGGGTCGGCCTGGGGGTCTCCCGGTTCCAGTTCGGTCTGCATAATCAGATCGACCAGCGTTCGGGCCCGTTTTTTGATTTCTTCCAGGTTTACATCCAGTTGATAAAACCAGCCTTTTACAAATCCGGCTTCCAGGTTTTCAAAGGTGATATGGTGGAATTTCCTTAACTTCTCAGCGTTTTTTTCCGTATTCCAGACGTTAATTATTCTCTGTGTCTCGTTGGGGTTTTCAGTATAGATTATAAAATCTTTCAGGGGACCTTCAAATTTTACCCGTTCGTTTTTACCCCAGAATTCTGAAAGAGCCCTGGATGGCCCGCGCAAGATATTGAAAGGGTCCATTCTCAATTCTATGGAGCAATCGGTTGCTACGGCTATGGTGAGCATCCGGCTGGAATCTTTAAAATTCATTCCCCTCAGAATGGTTACCGGATAATGATTTATTATACCTTTCCATAAAACCGCTTTGATATTGTGCTCCTCTTCCGAGGTTTCTTCGGTAGCCATTACTTCATCTATTTTTTCATATTCCTTGCTTTCTTTACTGAAAGTAAAATAAAGAGAAATCAGAAGTAAAAGGAAAATAATCAGTCCAACGACTCCTGGTGGCATGTTTAAAAACTCCTTATGTATTAGTGGGTGTTGATTTTAAACAGTATAAATATATCGGGTCGCTAAATATTTATGATTCTAATGCCGATAAATAACCCGGAGGCCAAATTAATTATGATCAACAGTATATCATTAACAAACGGGGCAAGTGTAGCACCTTTTTCGGCGATCTCAGAAAATATAGCTGTAAGTAAGGTCAGCCCGGTCAAGCAAACACAACCGAAAAATTCCGGATCGGCTGAACAGCGAAGCTCCGGAGACAATCGCTCCCGGCTTGAAGGCCAGGTAGCGGGCCAGCAGAGACGCAAGTTATCCCGGGATGGGGAAAGGATGCTTGCTTTTCGATTGCTTGTGGGTGATCTGGAAACGGCCCCGGAATTGCCGGGTGGTACGGAAGATTCTTTTTCCGGTATGCAGGCAGTTGTGATTAGCGCGGACGAAAACAATCCAACCGATATGAATGTAAAAATCCTCAGAGTTGATGGTACCGGAAATTCGGAAGAAATATACAGCACGGGTAATCTGGAAGAATTGTTTCCGGACGGTCAGGCCAAACAGCTCAATCTTCGCGGTGGGCAACTGGACACGTACAGTTGATAGAACCTGTTTTTCCTGCCATAATTATTTAATCCTTTCCGCTCTCCTCTTTTATTTCCTTTATAACGATTTTGTATCGAACTCAAAACCTTCCAACGTCATCCCGGTAAAGGGAGCGCAGTGGCCGCAGATCCGAAATTTATGGTACCTTCAAAATGGATTGCCGGGTCAAGCCCGGCAATGACGGAGTTGTTGGAAGAGAGGTTCTGATCGAACTCTCAAATTTCTTTACATTTTATGTTAATAAGGCAAAATATATCAAAATTCCAGAGAAGGGGGTGTTACCAATGGAAAAAGAAAAAGTACGTATTACCAGTTTTATATTTATGGTAGCAGGACTGGCCTTAATCTGTTTTTCGCTCTATTTTTCTTTTGTTTTTACTGTGGAAATACAGAATTTAGTCATGACTATGGCCATCTTAATGTTTATGCTCGGTAATACCGGTTTGTTGTATGCAATTCTGGACAAACTGGAAGGACAAAAAGGTGAATAGTTTTTATGAAATTAAAACCGCTTACTGAACTGGCATCCTGCGCCGGCTGCGCCGCCAAACTGGCTAACGAAGATCTTCGGGGGATTCTCTCCGGGTTGCCCACACCGGTGGATGATCGACTTCTGGTCGGCGGAGGTCCTGATGACGCCGGAGTTTACCGGGTTAGCTCGCAAATGGTAGCTATTCAATCCGTTGATTTTTTTACGCCCATTGTGGATGTGCCTTTCGATTATGGGGCTATTGCGGCCACTAATGCGATAAGTGATATCTATGCGATGGGAGCAAAACCGGCTACTGCCTTGAATATTGTGGGAGTGCCCATGCAGGAGGTCGGTCCTGATAGATTAAAAGAAATTTTAAATGGGGGTTGTTCGGTCGCTGAGAAAGCAGATATGGCTTTGCTCGGTGGCCATACCATTAAAAGCCAGGAACCAATTTACGGTATGGCTGTAACCGGCTTTGCCGGATGTAATGAATGGATCAAAAACGGCCAGTGTCAGCCCGGCGATGCGCTAATTCTCACCAAACCGCTGGGGACCGGTATAAAGACCACCTCATATATGAGGGGAGCAATTGGTAGCAGCGAACTTAAGGAAGCTGTCGACTGGATGACTACGTTAAACGATGTCGGGGTCGATCTTTGTCGCAGGCAGTTGATAAACGGTATGACAGATGTAACCGGGTTTGGACTTTTCCAGCACCTGCGAGAACTGCTGGATGAGGATTCTGGAGCCGAGATATATTATAGCCGGGTTCCGTTTATGGAAGGCGTCTCTGAGCTGGCGGAGGATGGTTTTGTCCCCGGGGGGACAAAAAGCAACTGGAAAGCAATGCGCTCCCAGGTCAAAGTTCAAATTAGCGATGAGCTGGCACCACTGCTTCTTTCTGATGCCCAGACCTCCGGTGGCCTGTTGCTTGCAGTCGATCCGCCCCGAGTGCAAGAAGTGAAAGATATTCTGGTTTCACGCTCTCTTTGCAGTGAGCAGATTGGGACTGTTACTGCTGGAAAGTCTATACTGATCTGTGAGTGATTTTTCTTGAAGAAAATACAGCATTTTGTCCTTGGACCACTTGAAGCTAATTCCTATCTTCTGGCTGGACGGTATCTCATTGATGCCGCCGGATTCAATGACAAACTTGAAAAAGCTCTTTCCAGAACAAATGAAAACTTTGAAGCAGTTTTGCTCACCCATTCCCACGGGGATCACATCGGTGGTCTTCCCCGGATTAAACAGATGTATCCGGAATGTTCAGTTTACTGCCATTCAGAGGCCGAGCAGAGGCTGGCCGATCCGGAGTTAAATTTATCCGGCTGGCTGGGAGAAGAGATTACTTTTTCGGGGGCATCAACTTTTAAAAATTATCAGCCTGAAATAGAGGGGGAAAATATCAAAATAATTCCCACTCCGGGTCACACGCCGGGTGGCGTTTCTTTTTACTGGCCTTCAGAAAAAGCGCTTTTTTCCGGTGATACCCTGTTTAAAAACAGTGTGGGCAGGGCTGACTTGCCCGGTGGTAATATGGAGGTTCTTATTAATTC
>CAYTSZ010000028.1:0-14527 GCA_964440635.1 uncultured bacterium | reverse complement strand
TGAGTTACGCCACTATTGGAATCATGAATTTACACCACTACTTGAGACTTGACCAGTCCGGCAAACAACTGGGTGACCTCAACCAGTGTGGTTGCTATTATCATTGTCATGATTACAGGCAGTTTTACTCCGCCGGATTGAAAACCCTTAATCAACGGATAGGAGATAAAGGGGCAGGGAGGGAATATACTGCCGGTGATGCCGGCACTCAATATGGACTTTTTACCCCGAAAAAGATCGCAGGCAATATTGTTTTTTAAAATCAAATTAACCGTTCCTCCGACAAACATAGCCATGGTTATCGGCAGCAGCAGATTTTCCATCTCGTGCAAACTTCGGGTCAGTGCAGCGTCTGCGCGGGCGGGGTAAAACAGGAGCAAAAAAAGATAAACACCCGCCGCTATAAACAGCATAAAACTCTGTTCCCATCTTTTGAGCAGTTTCATATCTAGAACCTCGCTGTCACAGATTTATTCCGCTGAAGTAAAAAAGCAGCGCCGCCACCAGGGCGGCCAGAAACGAAAGCACAAGTCGCAAACTCATAATTTTTTTATCAAAATGAATGATATCGGCAGAAATAGTGCAGGCAAAAGCCAGCCCGGCACCAAACAGCATCGCCATCGTTCCCGCAAATCCGGCCCCCGCACCGTAAAGAACCGCAATAACCGGATAGGTTATAAACGGGCAGGCGGGCATCACAGTACCGATACTCACTCCCGCAAACACGGCTTTAATTCCAGCCTGCTCCCCGAGCAGCGCGGTCAGATAGGTGGTCGGAATTAACTCCAGCGCCGCCCCCGCTATCAGCAGGGCACCAATTATATTTAAAAAAGAACCTTTTATCGTCCGCCAGGAAACATCCGCGCTCTTTGCTGCCCTGTCAGGAGAAATGAGTATCAGGTAAAGATAATAAAAAACAGAAATCACAATCAGAACGTGGATAGCCGGGTTTTTACCCAGGTAGTTTCCGTAAGTTCCAAGAAACTTAAGCCCCCGGTAAGGAAACAGCACAAGCCGGCTTAACAATAAAGTTCCCAGTACGCAGATAGCCCCGATAATATATTTTTTCCGTTTGAGGACTGATTTATTATTGCTGCCAGAATCAGTTTTATTTGTTATCATCTATAACAGTTCCTTTTACATTTTTATGTACGATATAATGAAAAAGGGGAACGGTCAATGATTTATTGCCGGTAGACAGAACCTTAAAATGGTCTCCCCGGCCCTTGAACCGGAATCCAGAGGTTCCACCATTGCCGTCATTCCGGCCTCCGAGCCGGAATCCATTGCTGTTGACTTATGATTTTGATTTTTGGTTTCAACTTGTAAACTATGAACGATGAACTATGAACACTGAACTGGTTTATCCTCAAAAAGTAAATTCTGGAGGAACAATGAAATGGAAAACACCGACGAATGTATACCCTGTTATCTCGGTCTTATATTAAATGTTCTGGACGAGCAGGAAACCAGCACTGAGATTCGCAAACAGGTGATGAGCCTGGCTCTCAAAGAAGGACAGAAAATTTTAGATGGTGGTTCCACACCCACAGCGTTGATGAATGTAACCACCGAACTCAACCGGTTAATGGGAGGACGTGATCCTTACAAAAAATTCAAACAGGCCTCCACGCAAGCTGCCTTGGAGATATATCCGGGACTCGAAAAAATGGTCGACGAACACCCGGATCCTTTTGCCCGGGCGGTGGAGTTTGCGGTGGCCGGTAACTCGATTGATCTGGTCGACATCGCTGAATCGGATCTGTCGGAGATTATTGCGTGGATGGAAAAACTGGATAACTCTGATTTTGCCATCAATCACATCGGCCAGTTGGAAGTGGAGATAAAATCAGCAGACACCGTCCTCTATATAGGAGATAACGCCGGGGAAACAGTTTTTGATCGTCTGGTCCTGAAACAGATCGAAACAGAGGAGCTGTATTACGGCGTAAGGGGAGGGCCGGTCCTGAATGACTCCACCGAAGCCGATGCCCTGGAGGCAGGAGTTGATTCCGAAGCCCGGATCATATCCAGCGGGATCCCGGCCCCCGGCACACTGCTGGATGAGGTAGACAGTAAGTTTCTGGAAAAATTTCGCCGCGCAGACCTCGTAATAGCCAAAGGCCAGGGTAATTTCGAATCCCTGCAGCACATCCCCCGTCCGGTCTACCATCTCTTCAAAGCAAAATGCCCCCTGGTCGCCCGCCAGGCAGGTTGCGAGACAGGTAACTTCATAGTCTGGAAAAGATTACCGGAGAAATACGGTGAATAGTTCATCGCTCATAGTTTGTAGTTAAGTTGAAAACAAAACCTTAATTCAAAACCACTGGATTCCGGCTCGCACTGTTCTTACACATCCTTGTGTTCGCAGCATTAGCACATCCGTGTGCGTCAGAGGCCGGAATGACGGTCAAAATCAAACCTCAAAACCACCCCGCCGTCATTGCCGTCCCGGAATGACGGTCTGAAACAGGTTGTCATCGCCGGCCTGCAATCCATAGTTTTAAGAAAGTTTTTTATTTTTGCCGTTGAAGTCACCCAATCACTTAATCACGTCTTCGCCGTTGAAGTCACTCCTTCACTCATCGGCCTTTTCGCCTCCTCACATCTTCGCCTCTGCGATGTTTCCTATCTCTTTTCCGCCTTTCTCTGCATCTCCGCGCGCTTCCCTATGGATGGGGTGATGCTGGGAAGCCCACGGAGGGGCGATAGCAGTGCTCTGCGTTAAAACCGTCGTTGACTTTGCTGTTACGTAATCACGCAGTCACCTGATCACTCAATCACGTATAAGCAGTTAAAGCTCGCTTGTCTGAAGTACCCTTTGTGTTAAAATATTTCCATCTTACCAAAAGAGGGAGAACTCAATTTGAAATCAGATCCAATCAAGATAATATCTGCCCGAGAAAACAATCTTAAAAACGTCAGCCTTGAAATCCCCAAACGACAGATCACCGTATTTACCGGTGTGTCGGGGGCGGGAAAGTCCTCTCTCGTTTTCGATACAATCGCCGCCGAGGCTCAGCGTCAGTTTAAAGCAACCTATACAAATTATCTTCCCCTTGCCGGCCAGCCCCGGGCGGATTCTCTGGAAAGTCTGTCGCCGGCCGTTGTCATCGATCAGAAACCCCTCCGGGGCAATGCTCGCTCGACGGTTGGAACCATTACAGAAATTTTCTCGCTCCTTCGGTTGCTCTATTCGCGCGTGGGGGAACCCCATGTCGGTTATTCCAATGCCTTTTCATTTAACGAACCGGAGGGCATGTGTCCGGTCTGCGAGGGAATAGGGGAAACACTTACTCTTGATTTGAACAAACTGCTTGATCGAGAAAAATCACTCAGTGATGGAGCAATCCGGTTTTCTCTGCTTGACCACGAATGGCGTCGCTATGCCAGCATGGGGCTTTTTGATTCTGATAAACCCGTTGCTGATTATGATGAACAGGAACTTGATATGTTGCTCCACGGTGAGACTGTTCTTGAAGCCACCACCAAAACAGGTACCGCAAATATTAATTACGAGGGACTGGTTGATACCTTCCGCCGTCGTTATATTCAGCGCGATATAAGTTCCCTGGCCGAAAGCACCCGCCGGCAGATTGATGAATTTACAGCCCGCGATGTCTGCCCGAGCTGCGGAGGAACACGACTCAATCAGGAGGCCCTGAACTGTGAAATTGACGGTTATAATATCGCCGAGCTGGCAGCAATGGAGGTAAATGAACTGATAAATGTTATCTCCACTCTGGATATCAAAGACGGCAGGCCAATCGTTGAATCCATTGTTGACGGGTTGGAGAATTTACTCACCCTGGGTCTTGGTTATCTAACGTTGGACCGGGAGACGAT
Organism: uncultured bacterium; assembly: GCA_964440635.1. GTDB lineage: Bacteria > T1Sed10-126 > T1Sed10-126 > T1Sed10-126 > T1Sed10-126 > CAYTSZ01. The sequence continues at coordinate 10,681 of CAYTSZ010000028.1, read as the reverse complement.
GACCCTTTCCGGCGGTGAATCCCAGCGTATCAAGATGATGCGCAACCTCGGCAGCAGTATAACCGATCTGACCTATATATTTGATGAACCCACTATTGGTCTTCATCTGCAGGATATAGAGGGATTGAACGAACTTCTTAAAAAATTTCGAGACCAGGGAAACACCGTTCTCGTGGTTGAACATGAACCGGCCGTAATTGAGATCGCAGACCATGTGGTTGATCTTGGGCCGGGCCCCGGCAAACACGGAGGAGAAATCGTTTACGAGGGTTCGGTTGTGGGCCTTCGCAAATCGGATACCCTTACCGGGAAACATATGAACAACAGAGCTTCCATAAAAGATTCCTTCCGCCAGTCGGTCGGCCAGATGACTGTAACCGGAGCCTCACGCTATAATCTGAAAAATATATCTGTAGATATTCCGGTAGGAATACTGACCGCGATCACAGGCGTGGCCGGAGCGGGGAAGAGCACCCTGCTTGAAGTTTTTCTCGAAGAACACCCCGGGGCAATCGCTGTTGACCAGCAGGCAGTTCGCACATCAACCCGCTCGGTAACAGCCACGTACACGGGGATGATGGATGATATTCGTGACCAGTTCGCCCGCGAAAATGATGTCTCCCGCTCCCTGTTCAGTTTCAATTCAGAAGGTGCCTGCTCCAAATGCGAAGGTCTGGGCAAAATTCACATCGATCTGCCCTTCATGGATCCCGTCGAGACCACCTGCGAGACATGCCGGGGCAAAAGATATAAAGAAGATGTTCTTAAATATACCCTTCGCGGTAAATCAATCAGTGACGTGTTGAATATGACAGTAAACGAAGCCCTGAAATTTTTCCGGAAACCAGCTCTGAAAAAAACGTTGAAAAGTCTCGCCGACGTAGGACTCAGTTATCTGACCCTCGGCCAGCCCCTGAGCAGTTTTTCCGGCGGCGAATGTCAGCGAATCAAACTGGCCGGTGAACTTCACAAAAGCGGCAGTATCTACGTCCTCGACGAACCAACCACCGGTCTCCACATGGCCGATATAGACCGGATGATCAAGCTTCTTGACCGAATGGTGGAAGCCGGAAACACCGTAATAGTAATCGAACACAACCTCGATATAGTAAAAAACGCCGACTGGGTAATAGACCTCGGTCCGGGCGGCGGTTCAGCCGGTGGAGAAATAGTATTCCAGGGAACCCCGGCCCAGCTAAAAAATTCCAAAACCTCAATAACAGCACGGTATTTAAAATAAATTGAAAAGAGGAGTGAATAAAATGGAAATAATTGGCGTCGAAAAACACAGCGACCAGCGGGGCTGGGTCCGGGAGATTTACTCCGGTGAACTGGGAGCCGACCTGCAGAATATACACCTGGGAACGATGGAACCCGGAGCGGTGCGCGGCAATCACCGCCACGATAAAAGCTGGGAGTGGATAACCTTCCTGCACGGATCGGTGAGAGTGTATCTTCAGAAAAATTCAGAGGAAGAATCTTTTATTCTCGAACCGGGTAAAACAATAAAATTCGAACCGGAAGAAGCCCACGCTTTTAAAAACAGCGGTAAAAACACAGTATATTTCATAGCCTGGCGCGACCACCTGTACACCGATGACGATCCGGACACCGAACCGGAAAAATTAGTGTGAATTGAAACGTTTATTATTAATTTGAAGGTTTGAATTATTTTAAAAAAATAGTTTAGTGAGCGTGATTGTAATGTCAGAATTTGATTTTTCTATCGAAGAAGTTAATTTTGGTATGCTTCGAGATTCTTTCGAGCATGACACGGATGATTTTTCTTATTACCTGGATTTGAAGGAAAACGAAGTGATCATGCTCTGTGGATACGATACTTTTCCTGATGAGGACCAGATTTGTTTAAAAATAATGAATGATACAAAGGGCCGGTTTGTACCTCTACCCGGCCGGGATACCGGCGAGGACCGGGAGGATATGCAGGATTTTGCTTTTACTGTTAATGACGAAAGCAAACGAGATCGCCTGCTGAATGCCATCCAGGGGCGCGGTGCTTTCAGATATTTCAAGGACCTGCTTTTCGAGATGGAGATTAGAGAGGACTGGTTTGAATTTAAAAACCGCCGCCGCGCGCAGGTTTTCGACTGGCTGCTGGGCGAAAAATTAATCACTGAAGAGGAAGCAGAACAATACAAACGGCAGTTAAAAGAGGAAGCAAAGCGCAGGCAGCAGCGGCTCAAGCAGCGCCGGCAGGATATGAAAAATATGCAGCAGGGAGCAACCGTCGAATATAGTGATTCTTCCACTTATCCCGGTTTAACGACAGGAAAGCGTTACAGGGTTATAGATGAGCGGCCCGCTGACGGATTGATTAGACTCAAAGACGATAACTCCAGGCAGCACTGGTATCAAAAAACACATTTTAAACTGATTCGTGATAAATAAAAAAAGGAGATGAGCCGACATGGTTGCTGTTAAAGAAGAAGGAGAAATTTATAAATGTGAGATCTGCGGTAATGTTGTGGAAGTAAAAGAAGCCGGCGGAGGCGAACTGGTCTGCTGCGGAGAACCGATGATAAAACAGTAAAAATATGTAAAACTGTCTTCTTTTTCTTTTGAATTGGAGATCAGGGTTTCACTTTCGTTGGACTTTTACTAAGAGGTGCAGTAAACTTTTTGTACGGGCTTACTATAGCGAAATAATTTCACCTGTTGGGAAATTAATTGTAGCTTAGAAGGTTTTTCACAATGAATGAATTTAAAGTGAAATTTCGGACGCATGCAATCCAGAGAATGTTTGAAAGATCTATTACCGAAGAAGAAATCGAGCTGGTTATTAGTGAGGGAGAAGTAATAAAGAAATATCCTGAGGATAAGCCTTATCCCAGCAGATTAATTTTAGGATGGATTGATAAACGTCCATTACATGTTGTGGTTGCAATAAACAGGGAAAATTCTTTAATAATTGTTGTCACAGTCTATGAACCTGATCCTGAAATTTGGACTTTAAATTTCAAACGGAGGCAAAAATCATGAAATGTGTGGTTTGTAAACACGGGCTGACCAGCAAAGGTGAAACCACGGTTACGCTTACAAAAGATAATACGACTGTAGTATTTAAGAAAGTACCGGCGGATGTATGTGATAATTGTGGAGAAGCTTATGTGGATGAAGAAATAACCCGAAAACTGCTTGAAGATGCCAAACAGATTACCGCCTCCGGGTCTCAAATTGATGTACGTATTTACAAAGCAGCTTGAGTTCTGTGTGGAGCCCCGGGTATTACAACGTAGGCTGCCTCTAACATCAATTTTGTTTCTTAAGTTGCAGTCTTTGGATTGTCGGAACGAATCCAGAGATGAAGTTATTGAAAAGTCCCCATCTGACTTTGTTTTTCGTGACAAATATTGAGCGAAAAGCTAATATTGTTTGTTCCCGGATAATAAAGCACATGTTACCGGTACTAGTAAACATTCTCCGCAAAAAATAATTTACTTTGTAGGTGTGAGTAAGTTTCATGGGTTCTTTTTATACCAGACAATATATACTGATTGAACCATTATATATTCGGTTATCCAGTCAGACTGCGAAAATTTTGGTTAAGGCGGGAATTGAACGCGTTGAAGAACTGGCGAGTCACAAGCCAGAACACATACTTCAATTGAGTGGGGTGGGGAAAAAACGGCTGGGGGAGATGGAAACCCTGTTACATGACCTGGGTTTGTCCTGGGAAACGGATATTTCTTACCCGAAGGGATCTACGCTCCCTGAAAACTTCGAGGATTTTTTTGGGCTGGTAATAGGCGACCGCTGGTTCAAACGCGGGGAAAAGTATTTTAATCAGGGGCGGGTTATCGAATGTGAACCGGTCGATGGTTTTAGTTTCCAGGGAGTCCAAACTTTCCGGGCCAGGGTTAAAGGTTCCCACTGCTATGATATTCACATAGATTTAGCGGAGCAATATTACGAATGCAGTTGCCCTGTTAATAAAAAATGGCGACGCTGGGGCGGTGCTTGTAAACATGTAATCGCTGCCACTCTTGAGTTAGCCTGTAAAATTAGAGAAGAACAGTTTTTGAACAAGGATCTATCAACCAACTGGGAAACTCTGGCCAGTAGCCTGAAAAAAGAGAAGGGCGGGTTCGAGGAAAAACCATTGTTTTCTTTTGTCTTGAGAGATCTGGCTGACGGGCTGACCATAACTCCCGCCAGAAGGTTCGAAGAAGAACTTGAAATAGTTTCTCTCTCTACAGTGGATCCGAACGACCCTTCCCTGCAACCGGAAGACCGTTTGATTCTCACACGCCTTAAGTCTGTCAAATCTAAGACCGGCTGGTTAGCGGATGAACAAGCCAACCGGGCTGCCGGAGATGTGTTGAGGATGTTGTCCGGGAGGGATGTTTATTTTCAGGAGGTTAAGGGAAACCTTACCCCGGTTGATATCAATTTAAAACAGGCGGAATTACAATTTAATTTGGCGCCAGCAGAGGATGCACAGTATGAGTTCAAACCCTTAATAAGCTTACCAAAAAGCGAAACTGAGGAAGGAACATCCGGTCGTATTATTCTTCAGCAACCTCTCTGGGTTTTGACAGAAACCATGAGATTGTACCCGGTAGATTCTGTGGAAGTATCCCGAAAGTTATTTAATTACTTATCAGGAGAATCGATTACTTTTTCCAGAGAGGAGGCCGCGGACTTTACTCGTTTGATTTTGCCATTAGTTCATGAGTCCAAAACAACTCTCCAAATCGAAAACTCCATCATGGGTGAAAAACAGATCTCACCGGAAGGTCGTTTGGAGCTTGAGGAAAAACATAAACAGCTTCTCATCCGTTTTTGTGTCCAATACGATTCTACTGTTCTGGAACCAGGAACGGGAGAGACGATTTTAGTCTACGACGAGGAACAACAGAAATTCATTACCGTGAAGCGGGATCTGGAATTGGAGTCTGAATTGAAGAAAAAGTTCGAACAGTCCGGCGTAGAACCTTCTGCCCAATATGAAACTTATTACCGGGTCAGTGAGGAACCGATAGAATGGCTTATGGATGAGCTGCCTGAGCTGACCGCTGAGGGTTTTCATATTTACGGTGAAAAATCTCTAACCCGGTTTAGCCGTCCAAAATCCATGACACGCTCGGAGTTTGTTGTCCGCGGCAACATAGACTGGTTTGATCTGGACGGTGAAATTGAGTTTGCCGATAAATCTGTCTCTCTTTCAAAAATACGTTCAGCAGTTTTGGACGGTGAACGGTTTGTTCAACTCGGAGGCGGTAAACTGGGTGCAATCCCTCAAAAATGGCTTAAGAAGTGGAAAAATTTATTTGAATGGAGTAAACCACGCGGCGACGTGCTGGAAGTTCCCAGGGCCTCCGCAAGCTGGGTTGAGCAGTTCTCAGAAGAAGCCGATCAGTTCCGGGCAGACGAAGTCTTCCAAAAAACGCTTGAACAACTGGAGACAATAGATAAACCAGAACCGCTGGAAACGCCAGCGGGATTCAAAGGTAGTTTAAGACCTTATCAGAAAGAAGGATTAGCCTGGTTAAATTATTTGAATAAAACCGGTCTGGGAGCTTTGCTTGCTGATGATATGGGGCTTGGTAAAACCATCCAGGTGCTGGCTTTGCTCCAGTATCGGTTTAACGAAACCGGGCAGTATCCACATACCCTTGTGGTTTGCCCCCGCTCCGTGCTGCGCAACTGGGAACGGGAGGCTGCTAAATTTATTCCCGAGCTGGATGTTTATAAACATCACGGCACTGATCGTCCAAACCGGGTTGAAAATTGTCCCGTCGCAGATCTGGTAATGACAACTTATGGGACGTTAATCCGTGATGTGGAGCTTCTTTCCGAACAGAATTTTGAGCTGGTTGTTCTTGACGAATCTCACCGGATTCGCAACCCGCACACCAAACGGGCAAAAGCCGCGCGGAGCCTTGAACCCGATCACCGTATTTGTCTCACCGGAACTCCGGTGCAAAATACGACGATGGACATCTGGGCCCAGTTTCAGTTTTTAAACCGGGGATTTTTGGGTACCCGAAAAGGTTTCAAACGGGCGCTGGCCAGGCCTATCGAGGCAAATGGTGATAAAAAAGCCAACCAAAAACTGCAGAATTTTATTAAACCCTTCGTGCTCAGGCGTACTAAAACGGAAGTGGCCGGAGATCTTCCGCCTTTGAGTGAGATGACGATTGACTGTGAAATGCCCGAACCTCAGAAAAATGCCTATGAGCAAACCAGGAATCAATACCGTAGAATGCTTTCCGAATCTCTTCAGGAAAAGGGGATAAATAATAGCAGCTTTTTGATCCTGGAAGGACTCACCCGTCTCCGGCAAATTTGCTGTCATCCTGAACTGGCAGGACGCAGCGAAGCTGTTTCCGCCAAAAGTGAGATGTTTAAGGAAAAAGCAGCCGAAGCCATCAGCAACGGTCACCGTGTTCTGATATTTTCTCAGTTTGTTCAATTTTTGAAAAAGCTCACACCGATTGCTGAAGAGCAGGGGTGGAAATACGAATATTTAGACGGCCAGACAAATAATCGGCTGGAGCGAGTGGACAATTTTCAGAATAATGAAGATATTCCCCTGTTTTTTATTAGTCTCAAGGCGGGAGGCGAGGGTCTAAACTTGACCGGAGCTGACCTGGTATTTTTGATGGACCCCTGGTGGAATCCTGCCGTCGAGCAGCAAGCGGCGGATCGAACTCATCGCATAGGTCAGGATAAACACGTTTTTGTCTACCGTTTTCTCTGCCCCGATACGGTTGAGGATAAAATTATGAATTTGAAAAAACGCAAAAAAAAGGTAGAAAAAAATCTGCTGGAACCCGCTGCCGGCCTGTTTCGCAGCCTTGACGAAAAGGAAATTGAGTCGCTATTTGACCTGGCCCCTATCGGGACATCAGCCGGGGAGGTGAAAACGTGAGTTCTATTCCAATATCGATTGACGATTACCTGCAAAAACATGAAAATAATTCTAACCACTCTCTATCACGTAATCAGTTAGAATCTTCACTCGAAGATTTCAAACAGGGGAAGGGTTGCAGCAATTGCGGAGCTCCAATCTGGGTTATTGGATCGGCCATCCTGGGAAGAACATGTTTTACCTGCGCAACAGGTGAGGCTGTTCCAACGGATGACTACGAAATCAATGAAGCCTGCAAAAACCAATAAAAAAACAGTAAACCAACCTAAAAAAACGAAAATTGTAAACCAGAATCTCCAAACACCTACTTCTTGATAGGTGTACAGGACCGGGGCTAAAGTTATTTCTAGTTTTTCTCCCTCCCACGAGAGGACAGGAGTAATTTTGAAATTTAGTACGATTCCCAAAACCTTTCAACGTCATTCCGGGGCTTGACCCCGGCAATGACGGTTTCTTTTGTTTGTCATTCCGGCCTCTGACGCACACGGATGTGCTAATGCTGCAAGCACAAGGATGTGTAAGAACAGTGCGAGCCGGAATCCATCTTGATTTTGAATTACGTCTGTCAATCAACGTCAACTTTAAACTGGATTGTCGGGTCAAACCCGGCAATGACAGAGCCGTTGGAGGGTTCTGTACGATTTCTCCTTGTTATTTGCAGAATAATCGGTAGCATTATATTTGGGAACCGCCTCCCTGAAAATTGAATAGTGACTTTCCGGTTTTTTGAAGCGCCATTTCAAGAATGGCGACTTCCCATTTTAAATTTGAAGCGCTATTCGCCGGGAGGGGTTCCCTTTTTTATTTCTATTGAACAGAAAAAACAAGAGAGAGGGTGAAATTATGGATGAGGAAAAAAATATAGCTGATGCGGTGGCGGAACATCCAGAAGGAATGATGCAAACATCAGAGGCATATTATGAAGACGGTGAACCCTGGAATCCACGGTTACATGTTATTTTGCATGCAATGGTATTAGGACAATTGGAAGAACTGGCCGCGGCAAGAGAGACATATGAAGAATTGCAGTCTAAATTCGGACTTCATCCGCATGCTGCCATACATGCGCTGGGTAGCAGCACTATGCAAGAAATTTTTAAAATAATGAAAAACCGGGAAGAATGTGATAAAAGCCGTTTAAAGAAAAATCTCGCCGAACTTCTGGACCCTGATTCGGAAGCGCACCAAATGCTGGTAAAACCAATGCAACACGGGAAAGCCCCGGTCCATTCGGGATTTGATTAAACCTTTTATTGTGCGAAGAACAAAAAAATATAAATCAAAAAGGTAAGTAGAGAATTATGAAAGAGAAAAAAACAATTCAGTTGTTTTCATCAATCCGAAATATAAAACCAGAAATATGGAGGAGTTTTAGAGTTTCCTCTGATATTAGTTTGCATGATCTACATGAAATACTCCAGGTTTTATATGGGTGGGCGGGTTATCATCTTTACAGTTTTACTCTTGATCGGCGGTATGAAGAATTACGGTGCGATTTAGATCAGCGCGGAGTTTGTTCGGCAACTGCGGCCGGTCTGGATGAGCTTCTTAGTGAGGGTGGAGAATTTGTATATAATTATGATTTCGGAGACAACTGGCTGGTTGATCTAAAAGTTGAAAAGATTGAAAGTAATCTGCGTGTTGATTCTGAAGTTTGCTGTTTGGATGGAGAAAATGCAGGTCCGCCGGAAGACGTAGGTGGCACTACTGGATACGAGGATTTTTTGGAAATCATCAAAGACCCTGACGCTTTTGATCATGAACATTTAAACGAATGGATCCAGTCGGATTTTCAGAGACCGTTTGGGAGTACCCACACTTTTTATGGTAGAGAACTGCCTCCTCCACCGGAAAAAGAAACCAGTGATTTGCCATGGAATGCAGAAGCGTTTAATATAGAACGAATCAACAAACAGACTTGAAAAATTAAAAGGGGATCGCAAGGGGCAATACAGTATTCGTATTAATCAGCGCTGGAGAATTTGTTTTAAGTGGATTGATGGCGCGGCTCATTCTGTAGAAATTGTTGATTATCATGGGAGTTGATTAAAATGGCTGAAAAAATGGCGCCGGTTCATCCAGGAGAAATTTTGCGGGAAGAGTTTATGAAACCGCTGGATATTTCTCAGAACCAACTGGCTCGCGACCTGGGAGTTTCCCCGCGTCGTATTAATGAAATAGTTAATGAAAAGCGGGCCATCACAGCCGATACTGCCCTCAGGCTTTCCTGTCATTTTGATACCACTGCCCGTTTCTGGCTCAATCTCCAGACAAGATATGAACTTGAATCCGCCCGCGACGAATCTGGCGAAAAAATAGAAAAAACAGTAAAACGCCTGAAAACTGCTTGAAGAGGCCAAACAGACTACCTATAACATCAATTTTGTCTCTTAAGTTTAAAGTTTAACTGCGACCCCGGCGGTGGAAATTATTTGAATATACAAGTTATTCCTTGTATATTGTTTGTGGGGGGTGTTGATTTTATATTTCTTGAAAGCGGTGAGGGCTTGTGATTGAAGCTGGTGTAAAAAAAGAAGATCGGCAGTCTGTGGCTGATCAGATACGTAAAATACGTCGAGAGACCGGTTTGACACAGGACCAGCTTGCTGACCGGTTGGGGACAACCCAACAGAATATATCGGAAATTGAGGCCGGGGAGCGCTCAGTGGGAGTTGGGCTGCTGCATCGGATTTCACGGGCACTGGGCAGACGACTTGAAATTGCATTTAAACCGGCCGGCGATTCGGCAGTACAAAGCAGTGAAGAGATCCAGCGCAGACTGAGGTCACAACCGGAGCTGTTTCAAGAATACGGTATTGAAAAGTTAATACTGTTTGGTTCGGCGGCAAAGGGAGAACTGACCCCTGACAGTGATATAGATATGATCGTTTTTTCAGATAAAATCAACAGTTACTGGAAACTGACTGAGTTGCGCCTCCGACTGGAAGAAATTATCGGATGCAGCGTAGATCTGGCAACTCCCAAAATGGTCGAACACATCTGGGAAGAAGAGATTGAAAATCAGGGAGTGGAATTTTGTGCCCCGTGATGTTTTGATACTGATAGAGGATATAGAATTACGCTGTGAAAGGATTATTCAATATACAGAGAACAAAAACAGCGAAGATTTTTTTCAGAAAATGCGCAATACAGATGCGGCGTTGTACATCTGATTGTAATAGGTGAGGCAGTTAAAAATTTACCTCCTGAAATTAGATCAAACTATGCAGATCGGATACCATTCAGCTCCATTGCAGGTGCGCGCGATATATATGCTCATGAGTATTTTCGTTTAAATTATGAACTGATATGGGGAACTTTGACTGAAGATGTGCCAAAATTATTAAAAGAAATCAAACGACTAAAGAAACAGTTCAAACAGTAAACCCGGGTATGTTGATACATAAAACCCTGTTTATAATGTCAAACAAAAATAATTTTAGAATAAAGCGACCCGGTTGAAAGGAATTTCCAATTATGGCTGTCAAAGAGATATCGGCGGGGATTATTCCTTATCGTCAGCGTGAAGGGGAGCGGGAGTATCTTCTGCTGCTGTATCCCGGCGGACACTGGAGTTTTCCAAAAGGACATCTGGAATCCGGCGAAGACCCTGAAGAGACCGCTCTCAGGGAGCTGGAGGAGGAAACATCAATTTCCCCCGACCGGGTCCAGTTCGACGATGAATTTAAATATGAGTTTAAATACAAATACACCCGCGATGAGCAGTTGATAGACAAGACGGTCCATTATTTTGCCGGAAAGGTCCCGGCTAATGTAAAAGTGACC
>CAYTSZ010000027.1:0-14631 GCA_964440635.1 uncultured bacterium | reverse complement strand
AACTTTTCTGAGTGTAATTTTTGTATTTTTACTTATCGTTTCTGTGAGCGCGGCCCAGGGGGCGCCCCTTAAATTAATCATTAAGGGACAATATCTCGAGGACGGGGCCACTTTCTACACCCCCATGGGGAGAAAATCCGAGGGAAATATGGTTGCTCTGTTCAGTAAATCAGATGCCACCTACGGGATTAACAACACCGGCGAAGAACCGCTGGTTATCAACAGTATCGACCTGGAGCGGGCAGAGGGAGTCCAGCAGGAGGAGTTTGTTTTGCTGACTACTGATTATAAACCCCGGCCGCTGGCGGTTGAGGGCCTTACGGTCCAGCCGGGAGATCAATATAATTTTATGCTCAGGTTTTATCCGGTCAGATCGGGCAGTAGAAAAACAAAGGTAACCATTACCTACAACGGAGGAAACACACACAGTTGGACGGTGGTGGGAACCGGCAGGAATAACGCCTATTTTTTCTCCCACGGTGAGGTTGGTTTTAATAAACTGCTGGGAACTGCTGAGGCGGATGAAATGCCCACGGCCATGGTGGCCGACAAGCAGGGTAACATGTTTTTCAGCGCCCAGGGCACGATGGTTGTCGATAGGTTCAACAAAGATATTTACCTGGGCCGTGTCAACTCTGACGGTTCGCTGGGCTGGTCCTGGATCTGGAACAGCCGGGAGGAAGACCGGAGCATAGATCCCGGCCAGAACGGTGAGAGCGGTGGTTCGGCCGAAGCTATGTCCCGCGACTCTGAAGGAAACATTTATTTTGCGGGTAGCTGGGATAAAGCCGCCCTGGTTCTTAAGATTAACCCCGAGACCGGAAAGCCCCTCTGGGAACGCTACTGGATGGCCGGCTGGCCGTCATACAGCGGCGGAAGCCACCGGGCAAAAGATTTTGCCGATGCTTATTCGGTGGATGTCGAGGGCAACAATGTTTACGTGACGGGAACCACCCAGAACTCCGTTATGGTTCTCTGTCTGGAAAAAGCCAGCGGTGAGCTACTCTGGCAGAAGAAGCTGGATCTTTACGACGGTTACAAAGACCGCGGTTACGTGGTCAGAGCGGACGGCAAAGGTGGCCTTTACCTGGCCGGTATTGCCAACGGTGACGCTTTTCTGGCCAAGCTGGCCGTTTCCGGCGGCTCACCGGAATTTTTATGGGCCCGGCGTGTAAAACTGGGCACCGGAGGAAACATAAATTCGCTCGATTTTGACGCTGCAGGCAACCTTTACCTGTCATGTGACCGTAGAGGTGCAAAAACATTTTTCTCCCTGATCAAGCTCACTCCAGAAGGAAAACATATCTGGGGCAAGACCTGGTCAGCGGCAGCGATTTCTTCCAACAACTCCCACGTAGTTCGTGTTATTGGGGACCACGTTTACTTTGGCGGGCGAATCGGAATCCCCAGTTTTGACACCCAGTTTGGAGACGGCGCCCTGATTAAGCTGAATATAGAGGACGGTTCCCCGGCCTGGAAAACTTTCTATTACAGCGGTAAAGGACCCGGAGAGATGACCGAACACCGGATCAAAGGGATAGCAAAATCAGGTAATTCCCTCTATCTCTATTCTCAGGCGTATTCATCCAGCCTGAACAGCACCCGTTTCTGGGGTTACTGGTATGACGGTGTGGGCAATCTAACCGATTACAAACCGACAATCACCCCCATCCAGGTAAAACCCGGGGAATATTTTGTCACTCTCGAGAAAGGCGCCGCCAAAGATGTTTCCGGCGAGAGAAGCTACATAGCCGGCTCCGAACATTTCAAATACCAGGACGCCCAGATAAAATACGACGGCGAAAACAGCAACGGAGAGCTGATGTTCTTCCGCCTGGACATGAAGGAATAACTTAGTAAGTTTCAAAAGCTGAAACGTGATTGAGTGATGAGGTGACTGTGTGATTGGGTGGCAACCTGGAAAGTGGAGAAGTGACGAGGTGAAGGAGCAAATTCAAAAGCTAAGACGTGATTACGTAATTAGGTGATTGCGTAATTGCGTAACTGCGTAACTGCAAAACCAACTTCAAAATAAACGGTTGTCTTGCATTTTCGCTTGCGACCCTTTTCTCCTCTGCGTATTTTCATTTTCCCTGTTTACCCCCTCTGTGACCTCTCTGTGGTAAAACAGGGTTTGACTTGTGTTTTTCTGACCGTCATTCCGGCCCCCGAGCCGGAATCCAGGGGTTCAACCCCCGCCGTCATTCCGGCCCCCGAGCCGGAATCCATAGGCTCAACCCCCGCCGTCATTCCGGCCCCCGAGCCGGAATCCATGTTGACTTGATGTTTCCAACTATAAACGATGAACTATAACCGGATCCCCCCCGAGCCGGAATCCAGGGGTTCAACCCCCGCCGTCATTCCGGCCCCCGAGCCGGAATCCATTTTGACTTAATGGTTTTGTTTCTGAAGGTCCATAAGGTTGAAAATTTTCTTCAGATGCTGGATGATCCGCCAATCCATTTTGAAGTTGCCGTGGATTTAGGTTCTGTGGTTACTACGTTTCCTTGTCCAAAATCTGATGCTTTTGTGGTAATAGGTTCTTTCTTGACACTGCGGACGGGGGAGGGTATTTTTTAAGTGTAATTAATTGCCCTTTTTTGGATAAGAGGGCGCCTAAAAATGAAAGGTTTGATACGTATCAAGCCGCCATCAACAATCTGTCATTTATTTAGCATTTCCTTCCATGCACACTACCCGCAATTCTGTATCCCTGTTCTAAAAACTTTAAAAAGCCCCATTTCTATAACAAAAACAGTGAGAACTTATGCTTAAAGTCTGTCGTGAAATCGGAAAAGAAGTTCCGAATGCTCAAAAATATTCCACTATGATTTTAAGGTCACAATCTGTGACCTCAAGCTGGGGAGGCCGTAGTTACCCGCCTTATGCCTTCACGGCGCAAGAAATTGCCATGCTCTCCAGCGTGTTGGGCAGTGACCGTGCAATAAAAGTAAATGGTGTGAAAACAATATAAGGTATTCTTATATAATCTTGAAATCACAAAATGTGATCTCAAGATTGAATTATAAAACGATATATAGAGAGAAGAATTCAAAATGACGGATGAACTTGTCTCCGTAAATTTGATTATGACTAAAATTTTACAAATTCGGAAACAGAAAGTTATGTTAGCACCTGACCTGGCTGAACTTTACGGAGTTGAGACAAGGGTGTTAAACCAGGCTGTAAAACGAAATATAGAAAGGTTTCCCGAGGATTTTATGTTTCAACTTTCAGTGGAAGAATTTTCTGAACTAAAAAAACAATTGCAGGGTAGTTCGTGGGGTGGACGAAGAACGGAACCTTACGTTTTCACGGAGCAGGGAATTGCCATGCTCTCCAGCGTATTAAACAGTGGCCGTGCAATAAAAGTAAATATTGCCATCATGCGGGCCTTTGTAGAAATGCGCCGGATACTTTCTTCCTACGAAGAATTTTCCGAAAAGCTGGCAGAACTGGAAGAAAAATATGCTCAACACGATGAAAAAATCCACAAAATATTCGAAGCCATCTACCAGCTAATGAACCCGGAAGGCAAAGAAACAAAAACAATAGGCTTCAAAACGTAAGAATAATATGAGTAAATTAAGTAGTGCTATAATATTTAAGATTAGAAAAATCATAAAGCTGGTGAAATATTATGCTTGAAGTCTGCCGTGAAATCGGAAAAGAGATGCTTGCTGATAAAATTTCTGACGAACGCAAAAATATATTGTGTCTCTACGGTGTCCAGCAATTGCCACGGGGTTCATTTTAAGGAGATCGTCTACCGGGTTGATTGGTTAAAAAATCAAAAAATCTTATTAATTTTGGTATAGTAGTATGTATTAAACATTTAGTTTCAAAAAGTCACAAAGGTGCGAAATAAATGCCGCTTTTTGAAATAAACGGGGCTAAGTCGCCGAAAAGTTAAAAAGAGTGTTTTTAAGAAAAAGAACTTCTTGAAACTTCATACAGGGAGAATAGTTAAACTCAATTAGTTAATGCCGAACTAAATTTTAAGTTTTCGATGTGTTATACTTTAGCTGAAGTAAAGTGAGGAAGTTTTATGACAGAAATTTTATCTGACTCGCATATCGAAGAACTTATTACAGAAGTAAAAAGTTTGGATGTGAATATTCGATCCAAACTCAGTTTTAAAAACAAAAAAGCACACCAGGAAGCGTCTTTTACCGTTCGTGGTAAACAAGAAAACGATTTTTGCGTTATTGTTCGTAAAAGTCAAATTAAACCCTTGAATTTTTCTGTTATTCTGGGATATCAACCGGAGAAGACAAACATGTTGCGACTCTTGAGACGTTATAATGGGAAAAGTCATCAACATAGAAACAAACTTCCAGAAGATGCATCTTTAGAGCCGTTTTATGATTTTCATATTCATTATGCAACAGAACGATATCAACAAGAAGGATTAAAAATTGAGGGATACGCTGAACCGACTGATAAATATTTTGATTTGGACACGGCAATTGACTGTTTGGTCGAACAATGTAATTTTGAGGTTCCTCCAGCTTCACAAATTAATTTATTGAGGAATACATAATGGATTTAAAAGAGCTTGAATCCGACTTCAGGCAGAAAGTTTGTTCTCAGGTCGAATTGTTGCCAGAAGGGGATGAGCGTTTCAAAATTTTCACCCCATTTGGATTTGATGATGGAGATAGCTTTATTATTGTTCTAAAAAAAGAAGGAGATCGGTGGCTTTTTACAGACGAAGGTGACACTTACATGCACTTGAGTTATGAAATACCCGTTGAATCTTTAGAACGTGGTACTCGTCAGAAAATTATCACCAATGCTTTAAATGCCTACCGGATTGAAGAGCGTAATGGAGAGTTAATATATCCGCTTGAAAATGGAAATTATGGAAATGCTTTTTATTCTTTTTTACAAGCGTTGTTAAAATTTAAAGATTTGGATTATTTAACCCGTGAACGAGTGAAGTCCACGTTTTTAGAAGATTTCCGTGAATCCTTCAAGCAATGGGTTCCAGAAGAACGCCGCACCTTTGATTGGTATGATCGTGAAAAAGATCCCCACAAACATTACCAGGTGGATTGTCGGATTAATGGTATGGAGCGGCCTGTATTTGTTTTTGCGTTAAATAGTGATGGGCGCACACGTGACGCAACGATTTCTTTACTTCAATTTGAAAAGTGGTCACTTGAGTTTGAACCACTTGCTATTTTTGAAGATCAGGAATCAATTAATCGAAAAGTTTTAGCACGGTTTAGTGATATAGGCGGGAAAATGTTTTCGGATCTGTATGCTAATGAGGAGCGAATAGAGAAATATGTCAGTCGGAGCTTGGAATAATAAGTTGAGATATGTCATCTCGCCTACAGGGACCAACTTTTGACTGACCACCGCATAAAAGACCTGCCTCAGGATGACCGGACCCGGTAAAAACTGGAAAAACACGGGACGGAGGCGTTGAGTAATGCGGAACTGCCGGCCCTTCTAATACACACTGGCTCGCCTGATGATAATGTGGTGGATTTGTGTCGAAATATTCTTTCCGATTTTGATTTAAAAAGTCTATCTAATACAACCTTTCCGCAGTTAAAATGATACACTTTCTTCCTACGAAGAATTTTCCGAAAAACTGGCAGAACTGGAAGAAAAATATGCTCAACACGACGAAAAAATCCACAAAATATTCGAAGCCATCTACCAGCTAATGAACCCGGAAGGCAAAGAAACAAAAACAATAGGCTTCAAAACGTAAGAATAATATGAGTAAATTAAGTAGTGCTATAATATTTAAGATTAGAAAAATCATAAAGCTGGTGAAATATTATGCTTGAAGTCTGCCGTGAAATCGGAAAAGAGATGCTTGCGAGTAAAAATCCTGAAGAACGTAAAAATATGTTTTTGTTATCACAGACAATAGTGCCGGAACGGAATCAGTATCTGGATGAAGATATGCAGTATGAAGATCGGAGGGTAATTTGAATGATTGAATCAGCTATCGAAATCGGGCGTGGAATTTTAGATATATCCGATGTTGAGAAACGGGATGAAGAATTTTTGACGGCTTTAACAATTCGTCCCGTCGTGGAACAAGGGTTACTTAATAAACTTGAAAGAGTTCCGCGAGAAATTGTATTAAATTTGAATACCCAAAAGAGATTAATTGAAATAAAAGAAGAGAATGAATTTCTACCTGAAGAAAATGGTGGCCCGGAAGTACTTGAAAAATTAAGGAAAAAGATTTTCGCCTTTGATATTGAATCATCTAACAGTAAAAAGGTTTTTGCCAATACAAAAAATATCGACTATCTACCTCTTGTATTAGATCATATGATCCAACGGATTGAAGGTGATTTTACTGAGAAAGATAGTGCAACGGGAAAACCAATCAGCCAGTTACCAAATTTGTATGAAAATCTGAAAAAATGGAGAGAGATGTTCTGTATCGAAATTAATGACAACAGAGATCAGTATTTTCTTGATTTCAGAAAAACAGAACATGAAAAGTTGAAGCAGGGGTTATTTGAATTTCTTGCTGAAAAAATTTATAAACAAATCAAATCAAAGAAAGATAACGATTTTGAAGGTTTGGTCTCCAAAAAGCTTCTAAACAAATTAGAAACTTTTGAAAAAGTAAAAGAAAAAAAGGATTTCTTAAGTAAATTTTTAGTAGAACAAGAAAACTACAAAATAACACCTTTGTTGAAGGAACAAATTAAAAACAACAAAAAAGATTATAGGGAAGTCTTGGAGACAATTGTGGATGTTGACCTTCCCTGTTTTTCTTTAAAAGTTGACGGGGAATATTTTCATGAAATTGATGAAATAAAGTCTGAGTATTTGAAGCTGGTTAAAAACGAAGTCAAAAATCGTTTTTTTAAGAAAAATACGGATACGGCTAAAAATAGTGTCTGTAGTTTGTGCGCCGTAGAAAAAGAAATTGTTACCGGAAAAATCGATATTGACACCAAGTTCTATTTAAAAGACAAACCCAACTTTTTTGAGAATTTGCAGGAGAAAAATAAATGGAAATCATTTTCAGCGTGTGAAGATTGTATTGAAGAACTTTTAGTTGGAACAGGTTATATACGGCACAATTTGGAAAGCCAGTTTTTCGGCAGTCGATTTTTAATTATTCCTAAAAACATGAAACTGATTTCAAATTCGAACCAAGAAAAACTGAATAAAATTAAGAAAATTTTGGATACTGCTTTTAATGAACGAAAAGAGATTGAAAGAATTGACCATGAGTTAAAGCAACACGGGCGTTTGATCAAAAAACTGACTAACATAAATCAGCGGTTTGATTTCATGTTTTTCACAATTCCTTCCGGGCAGGGGGCAAGCTTCAAAGTTATTGAAACAGTTCAAGATGTTGAATGGCGTAAAATTGTTCAGTTGATTAAGGAACTTTATACTATACAAAAATCGGAGTTTTACGAAGACTTTTCCCCACGTATTTCTTTCCAAATTACCCGCAATTTAATATTTCCTTCCCGATTTAGTCATGACAATGTTCCATATGACGCCTTTCGAAAAAAGTTACTTATATTTCTAAAAAGATTGGTCAAACATCAAAAAATGGATCGGGGCCAGTTAATCAGAAAATTTGTGCGAATTCATGAAAAGATGTTTCATCATTCTGATGAAAATCAGTCGGCTGCAGAAAAGTTGAGATTTGATTATTACGACAATGAACGTGGCTATTTTTTCGCACGTCCGTTTCATATGTTCATCTTTTTATCGGCGCTCAAGAATCTAAACATGGTGAAAGGAGAAGAAGATATGGGAACAGAAGAAAGTTTTGTTCAACTTGGTGAGATAGAACCGAAATTGAATGAGTTTTTTGAGTTACATTCAGATGTGTTTGAGAATTCAACCATCCGTCGGGGATTGGTGGGTTTGGGTTTACTTATGCATGAAATTTTAAATCGACAGTTGGCGGATGAGAAAACAGGAACTGTGATGCACAAATTAAATTTCGGAGGGATTCCCCACAGCCGGTTGAAGACGTTCGTATGTGACATTGCCGATATGCTGACCATTTATGACATTTATCGTTCAGAGAAAGCACGTGTTATCTTGGCTTCTGTGCAGGAAGCCGTTTTGAATAGTGAAGAAGATCAACTTTCTCCACAGGAGAATGTTTTTTACATTTTGACAGGAATTTCAGTAGGACGTTACATCAAACATCTCAATGACAATAACGGAGGCGATTGACGATGAACAGTTCAGAAATTCTTTTTTTGTATGACGCACTTCGGACCAATCCGAACGGAGACATGGACCAGGAAAATAAGCCCCGCATGGATTATGACAGCAGTACCAACCTTGTGAGTGATTTGAGATTGAAGCGTTATGTTCGGGACTATCTTGTAGCAACAAATGATGCCGTGGAGCTATTTGTAACGGCCGAGGCAGAAGATGCTGAGGAACGTGTTCAGCAGTTATTAGATCG
Source organism: uncultured bacterium (assembly GCA_964440635.1). Lineage (GTDB taxonomy): Bacteria > T1Sed10-126 > T1Sed10-126 > T1Sed10-126 > T1Sed10-126 > CAYTSZ01. The sequence goes on along the minus strand of CAYTSZ010000027.1, from coordinate 6,200 downwards.
GGAACCCAGCTCGAGCAACCCGGTAACGGACGAGGAATTAACTGAGATTACGAGCAAATGTATTGATGCCAAGCTCTTTGGAGCTGTATTGGGGACTCCGGGGGGGAATTCCCATGTTCATGGACCAGTTCAATTTAACTGGGGTTATTCTCTCAATAAGGTCGACATTCAAGAAAGCCGAACTACCACGTCATCTTTTAGTGGAGGGCGAGGAATAGGGAAGGATTATCGTGTGAAGTATTCCTTTCTAGCGTTTAATGGCGGGATTAATGGATATATAGCTGATCAGACGGAATTAACCGACGATGATTTGGAACTTTTTGACGAGGCGATGGTTAAATCCATTCCGTTTGGACGAAGTCGTTCCAAAATCGGGCAGACACCCCGTTTCTATATGCGGGTGGTTTTGAATGATTCGGTGACGAATTTGAAAGATCTTCGGGAAGGAATTTCATTGGCAGAGACAGAAGGGTTGGAGTCGATTGATGATGTCGAATTGCAAACGGATGAATTGAATGAGTTTTTAGCCTCACAAGAGAACTTGATTGAAAAAATTCTTATCTGGAAGGATGACAAGCTTGATGATATTGAAATCAATCCTGATGGGATTACTGTTGAGCCCCTGTCGTTATGAATAATACGTTGCAGAACGGCTTGAGATTCAAATTAAGGGGGAAATTTGCACAGTTTAAGAAGTATTACTCCAACAGTTCTTCGTTTACGTATGATTTACCCCCGCGAACAGTTCTTTCAGGAATGATAGCTTCGATATTGGGTTATTCCCGCGATTCTTACTACGAAAAATTTTCTCCGGATGTCTGTAAAATAGCAGTTGGGCTGCGCGCGCCTGTTCGGGCATTTACCCAGTGCATGAATTATTTAAAAGATGACGGTGGACATACGCAAGTCAGATTGCAGGTTTTGACGGCTGAACAGGGGATGCTTCAGTATGAAGTTTTTTTATTTCATGAGGAGCCGGACCTGATTGAAGAATTAACTAAAAAATTATCTTCAAACAGCCTGGGTTATGGGATTTACATGGGTCAGCGGCCATTTCGAGCGTCAATAGATGATGTAACAACCATTTCGGCTGATGAAATTGAAATTCTTTCAGATTTTAGCGGTCAGATCGAAAGTGCAACCTATTTAAAAAACATCCGGTTTGAAGAAAATCATGAGCAGGATATTGAATGTGCTTCCATGCCGATTCATTTTGAAAAAATGGACAACGGCCGAAAACCGCTGGGAACGGCTGATATTGTTTATGAGCGAACAGGGCAAGCGTTGCAGGGCGATTTTAGAGAAGTCATGAAAATTCAGGACACATATATCTCAGCTTTCACACCGATCAATGAATGAACTTTATTCACATCCGGAAATTCTACTTGAGGATCATCTTCAACAGATAGGGCAGGGGATGAAGGATGTGGCCGGAAGCAAAGAAATTAATTTTTCGTTTTTGGCCTCCAAAGATTTGCAGGACTTCGTTTATTTAATCGGGATTGCACATGATTTTGGAAAAGGAACAATCTTTTTTCAAAATCACTTGAAGGGAAAATCGAGCCAATATTCCGAACATGCGTTGATTTCTTCGCTGTTTGCAAAAGTTTTGGTTGATATATGGTCGGGTAAACAAAACTTACCTGCCTGGCTTTCTTCGCTCGCATACCTTTCAATACGCTGGCATCATGGAAATTTATCCTCGCCCGAACAAAATATATCCAACAATCAAATTTTTTCTGTGGGTAAACAATGGGAAAATATACGGGACAAAACCTATGCCAAACTGCAAGGAATTTACGAACGTTTATTAGCTGAATTTGATTTGGAATTCAACGAGTTCTTCGAGAAACTAAAAGGCGAAATCCATCAAAAAGACGATGATTTTTTGGATGAATATGAGGAACAGTTTTTGATTTCAGAAAAAAATGAAAATATTTATTATCTGGAAAATTATCTATTTTCCTTGCTTGTTGATACGGATAAAAAATGTGCGGCGAAGCTGGAAACGTCCTATTTTGAGGGGGCCAAAAAGTTTTCAGTTAGTGTAGAAAAATATATTGAGAGAATGAGACGTGAGAAACCTGAAAAATTTAATCCCGACACACCTGTGAATCAACTAAGAAATCAGTTTTTTGAAGAAGTTGCTGGAAATGATAATCTCCGGTCTGAAAATCGAATTTATACGCTGACAGCTCCTACGGGAATTGGGAAGACATTTGCTGCCTTTGAAGCCGCGAATCGTTTAAAAGATAAGTTGGGCGGAGACCGGCGTATCATTTACTGTTTGCCGTTTACCTCCATCATTGATCAAACCTATGATGAAATTGAAAGAATCCTTGACGATCAACTTCCGGCTCAGGTGCCGGATTACCAGGAAAAACAAACAAAATATCTCCTCAAGCATCATTATCTTGCGGATATGACGTTAAAACGGACCAACCCCAAACATCAGGACTCGGAAAAAGGTTCCTACAAACAAAGCAATTATATTCGTGATCGTATGGTCACGGAAACCTGGGAAAGCGGGATTGTGGTGACAACATTTGTCCAGTTCTTTCATACGTTACTGGGCTACAGAAATCGAACACTCAAAAAATTCCATAACATGGCGAAGTCCATTATCGTTCTGGATGAAGTTCAAAATATACCGGCAAAATATCATAAGCTGGTTGGAAATATGCTGGGTCAATTTGTCGAGACTTTCGACGCACACATTATTTTGATGACGGCGACTCAACCGGCTCTCTTCAATCAAGTAGAGGATGTTGAACCCGTGAGATTGGTCAAAAATCCGAAAGACTATTTTGCGGATGAACACGAAATTTTTGACCGGGTAGATCTTCATTTTTTGCATGATCTGTCAAATTCTTTGCACCTGGATGATTTTCCTGAAATATTTGAAGAAACTTTTTTTAAAAATGGCGGTGACAATGCGCTGGTTGTTTTTAATACAAAAAAATCGGCGGTGAGATTCTTTGAAAAAATAAAAAATGAATACCGGGGGCAAGGCTATGAAATGGCTTGCTTAACGACGTATCAAACCCCGCGAGAACGAAGAATACGTATAAAATGTATAAAACGAAAATTGAAGAGGAATAAAAATAGCAAAATCATTTGTGTAGCCACACAATTAGTCGAGGCGGGCGTGGACTTCAGCTTTCAGTATGTATTTCGAGATTTTGGACCAATGGACTCAATTATCCAGGTGGCGGGTCGGTGCAATCGAAATGGTGAATTTGATGAAAAGGGAAAGTTTTATTTAATGAGGTTGGAAGACGACCGAAGCAAATTGTCTGAATATGTGTATAAAGACTCGTATATTAATCAATCAACTGACGAAGTGTTACAAGATTTTCCCGAAAAAATTCGTTCATCACAATTTTTTGAATTAGGCGAGCGATATTTTCAAAAATTAACGCGTTATAAGATTGAAAGCGATAAATTGTTGAATGCCGTTTCTCGTCTTGATTATGAAGAAGTCTCCAAATTTCAACTAATTGAACAACAGGAGGGTCAGGTGGATATAGTTGTCTGCCAAAAAGAAACAGTTCAACAATTGATTCAAGACAAGATACCCGAAAAAATCGAGGAGCTAGCAAATTTCCAAGGAGGTAATTTTACTCCTGAAAAAGAGAAAATAATGAGCGAATTAATACGGTTGAAAAAGAATCTGTCGGATTTCACCATCACAATTTATGAGAATGATCTTGAATATTATAAGAAAAACAAAAATTTTGAAATCCAAGAGATTTACTGGGGTAAAGGGGAGCGCTACATTCCTTATAAGAGTGTTGAACAAAATCGGGGTTATAACGAAGAAACCGGGTTTGTTTTTGACCCTTCTCCTTCTAACACTACGAATACGGTGATTCCAAGCCTATGACCCTCAAAGTTTCTCTATTCCAGTTCTTCATCGGTAAAAACGGAAAGGTAGCCCCCCGGAAACTGCGGGGTTACCTGGGCGGGACGTTTTCCGAGCATGATTTGCTTCATAATCATGGGGAGAGTGGGATTAATTACATACCTAATGAAAAACTTAAAAATGTGTATATGTCAGAAACTGGCTTTAATCCGAACCCTGAACTGAAAAGTCTTACGACAACAAAAATGTTTTAAAATGAGGAGATCAAAATTAAACTCTTTTTAAAGAAGGAAAATCGTTTTTTAGAAGTAGAATCCAGGCCGCTTGAAGCTGAAAAAGAACTTCAACGGTTATTTGAACAGCATACTAATTTAATCCCTATGGCAATGGCTGAAGAGCATGTGCTTGTTCGTGAATTTTCAACCGAGGCCGGTTTTATTGATCTTGTTGGTTTAGATTCTAAAGGCGAAATCCTTGTCATTGAAACGAAATTAGCGTGTAATACAGATCGGCGCCGAGTAATTGCCCAAGCCATTGATTATGCAGCTCAGCTAACTAAATTCGGCACCCAGGGATTTCTCGATCAAATTCGGCATCTTTGTGAAAGTGATTTTGATGAAACGTGGTTTAATTCCCGCGAACAGCGTAAAATGTTTTTGAGAGAATTGGAGACAAATCTAAGCAATGGAAGGCTGACCGTTTTAATTGTTATGGATGAAGCGGACGATTTACTCAAGGATTCGATCCGTTTTATTAACAAAGCAACTGAATTCAATTGTTTGCTCGCCGAGGTCAGGGTCTCAGTTTTTGAGGAAGAGGAATTGGTTAGCGTTGATTTATACGGAGATGAGGGAGTTGAAGAAAAAAATCGTGCTGTTCAGAAGCCTCCCTTGACCCCAGAAAGATTTATAGCATCAAAAGAGGAATTTGGACTTACTAAAGAAGCAAAGGAGTTTATTAAAGCATGGGAAAAATACGAGGATAACTTTACCAGCAAGACAGCAGCAGGCTTTTATATTGAACAAGCGAATTTTGTTGGCTACAACTATTTAGCCTGGCAAGTCAGTACCTCCAAAATGGAGATTTGGGCTACGGAAGATATTTTTATAGAGAGAAAAGAACATTTTGAAAATCCACCCAGTTTTTGGGAAGGGAAAATTAATACTCGTATAAATCCGATAAAAAATGAAAGGTCATATGGCAGATTGGTGGATGTTTCGGTTGCCGGGGCCACTGAAAAAGATTTTTTAGAGCTTTTTCAATTTTTCAATAATGGTCCGATGGCAGATAGTGGTTCATAATGACCTTTAAAGTCTTTCTCTTCCAGTTTTTCATCGGTGAAAAGGGAAAAGTTGCTCCGAGGAAATTGCGTGGTTACCTGGGTGGGACATTTTCGGAGCATGAGGTGCTTCATAACCATTCGAAGGGTGGGTTTCATTATCGGTATCCGCTGGTGCAGTACAAGATTTTGGATGGCCTGCCGACGATTGTGACGACGGGGAAGGGAAGCGATGTTATCTACAGTCTTTTCCCCGAACTGAATGAAGTTAATATTGACGGTGATATTCTCCCTGTATTTGAACGGCGGTTTCGGGAATACCGGATGGAATACGGGGACACGGAAGACCGCTTTCAGTATGAATTTCTGACACCCTGGTTTCCGTTAAATCAGGATAATTATGACGATTACGAATCGATGGGTTCGTTTGAAGCCAAGAAAGAGGAACTTGAGAGAATTTTGACTGGGAATATCCTTTCCCAGGCAAAAGGATTGGATTACTGGATCGATAATCAGCTTGAAGTAGAGCTTGATTTTTACAGCCTTAAGCGCCCCGTTTACCACAAAGACGTAAAATTCCACGGATTCAGAGGTTCATTTACCGTCAACTTCCGGCTTCCTGATTACCTGGGACTGGGGAAATCGGTATCACATGGCTTTGGGACGATCAAGCAGATAGGAGAGTAAATAATGGTATTTCAAAAAGTTTTATGGCCGGCACTTGTTCCCGAGCAGACAATGGAGCATATACATCGCTATCATGAAGGACATATTACACGAAATGAGATACTTGATGTATTGAATCGCGAACCTAAAAACTTGATAATCTCTCCTGCCTCTTCGGGAGTGAAATCCGATTATACTGTCCGGGGAAAAACTTTAGATGGAAAACAGCTTTTAATTTGTGTTATACTTAATAATAGGCGGATTGATGAATTATACAAAAACTGGAATTTGCAGGAGCAGGTAGCAAAACCGGCGTCTTATTATGCTTCACTTGTTTATAACGGATGGTGTATATAATGAATGAATCTGCGGAACAGTTAATTGATAAGC
>CAYTSZ010000026.1:11007-14694 GCA_964440635.1 uncultured bacterium | reverse complement strand
CCTTACCGATTTTTAGACTGCCACTTTCCGGGTTTTTAGTTTGCCATAAACAGTTAGAAGATATCAGGCAGATTTATTCTGGTTTTATTCAAATGACTGACTCACTGATGTAACCAAATAAATAACCAGAACGGTCAATTGTTACGCGGCAAGTCCTTCCACGATTATATTGTTCACATTAGTTCTTTCACTGGTATGTTCAAACGTGATCGCGCATATATTCCCGCCCGCGTCCAGATCAACAAGAGTATTTTCATCCAGGTCACGGGTTTCAACAATATTTTCTTCATTAAATTCAATATATAATGTATCGGTGTCCTTGAAATAATTTAGTTTCATGGCTTAAAACTCCTATCAAAAAATGCGTTATGAACCGTTTCACAATCCCCACTTCATTTCATCCCTTAATCTCTGTTTTGGGGACAAAACCCGGGCAAGATCCTTCTGAATTTTTAATCGTATTTTTCTAACAATTCGATCATTTCATCAGTTTGCCTGAGTCTATCACTAATTCTTGCCCAGTCAATTGGTGTTTGCCTGTTTTTATGAGCACCTTTAGTTTTTGCTCCTGGATCCAACCCTTTATCTAATAATAATTTAGCAGTCTCTATGTCTCCGTTTTTAGCTGCGCTATGTAATAGCGTCCAACCACTAACAATATCTGCCCCAGGTTTTTTACCATAACCCACATTATATTTCCGCGTAGGATCTGCCCCCTCATTTATCAAATATTTCGCGATTTTAAAATTCCTGTTTTCAACAGCTCTAAACAAAGGAGTTAGCCCCGCATTATTTACCGGGTCCACTTTGGCTCCCAACCCAACTAATTCCTTAACTGCTTCTAAATTACCGACATATGAAGCCGAGTGGAGAGGAGTACTTCCTATTCCTTCTGCTGCCAAATCAAGGTTGGCACCATGGCGATATAATAATTTGATCGCTTCATTATGACCATGTTTAACAGCATTATATACGGGCGTAGTTCCTTCAAATGACCTGATATTTACATCCGCACCATTATCTAACAAAATTTCTATGATTTCGAGATTACCGGTCTTAGCGGCGAAATGTAGCGGTGTCCTTTCTATATACGGGAAGGTATCAGGCCGATCATTCACGTTTGCACCTTTGTTTATTAAGTTTTTTATCTTATCAATATCCCCTTTCAATACTGCCCCGAGCAAAGGATATTGATTGGTTTCGACTTTTCTGTTGCCCCCGTATTTCTTTAATAGACTAACCATGTCTTCAAAACCCACCTGATAAGCGAAATCCAGTGGGGTAGCGGGAAGCTCAGGAGCCCCGTCAACTTTGGCCCCGTTTTCTAATAATATACGTGCAATTTCGTAATTCCCCTGCACTACTGCATTAAGCAAAGGAGGCGCATAAAAATATAGACCATCGTGGGGATAATAATTTATATCAGCCCCCCTATTTATCAGTAACTTTATTATTTCCTTGTTTTCTTTTATTACAGCAAAATGTAGCGGAGAAAGCGCAAACATTGGCATTTTTGATGTGCTTATATCAATGTTAGCGCCCTGGTCAAGTAAAAATTCAACTATCCTACTTTCCCCTTTTGCCACTGCTACATGCAGAGGACTGAATCCTTTATTATCCATATCATACCAATCAAGACAATTATTAACACTGGTTTTATAATCTCGAAGTTTTTCAATTTTTCCCTCTTTAACAGCTGCCATAACAGCTTCACAGCTTATTTTTTCTGTCTTTATATCCTTTCCTTCAAAGTAATAAAAATACCCCCCAGCTGAAATCAAGATTAACATCACAAATAATAAGGAAATTAATAACCATTTATTTTTTCTCATTCTAATCGCTCCTCTTCGGATTTATTGGCTTCAACTCTTAAGTGCAATAGTTAATTGATTTTGCGTTACATTGTACACTTCATGGAATGTTCAATAATTAAGTAGTTTTCTTGGTCTGTTATTTAACCTGTCTTTAAAAAACCGGTGTTCTTCGAGACTCACTTCTTTTAGCTCCATTCTTTCCTTATTAACCGTCCGATTTCATTCTAATCTTCTTCGGTTATTCTTCGATCAACTTTGTTTTCTCATCGTTTCAAAGCAAATCTACGGGACTGTTTGTAACGATAACCCCCGGTTCCTTTTGAGTTCCCGGCTGATCGTAGATTTATGAATCCTTATTTCATCAGCGATCTTTTTTTAGTCTCCGCAGTTTATTTCACACAAAAACAGCGTACCGTTTTTCCTGGGTGAGTTGCGTATAACTCATAATATCGTACTCCTTTGACAGGAATTAGAGACAGTGCGATTAGGTTACCGCAACTCGCCTATTTTTTAAACTATCACAGTTGCACTTAGTTGTTTAATCTAAGTTCCACTAACTGTCGGTCCTTTTGGCCCAACGCCGGGGCCACTCGGGATCCCACAAGAAGCACTACCATGAGTGAGCGGGGGCCCGTGATGACTTGGTGGCCCTGGTGCAGGAGGAGGATGGCATTCTCCGCCTGTACAAAAAGTTCCCGCAGAACAATCAGATGAATCTATACAATAGGGAGCACAATTTCCATCATAACATGCGCCAAAACAACATCCATCACAACAGGTTGCTTCTCGTATACAACATTCATCATCACAACAAAGATACTGACAGCATTCATCACCACATACACTATATGCCGGGCAACACCGGTTATCTATACACGGCATGTCCGGATGGCAACACTCGTCTCCGCAAGCTCTGTCCTCTGGACAACAAAGGTCGTCTATGCATTCTTCACCTGAGGTGCATATTTTTGAACAACCGGGCACTACAAACGGTTTATCAGGATACTGGTCCTTGCATTTCTTACAGGGACCGCAACCGTCATCGGCAGCACCTATTTCGCATTCATCTCCGGCGCAGGCTGTCTTGAATACCAGTCCATCTCCTGACCGGTAGTTTTCAAATACTCCCAGCATTGTTAGCGCAACTATCATTACCAGCGCAAATATTCCTATCTTCAGTTTTCCATCTATCTTTTTAGCCATCTTCCTCTACCTCCCAGATATGCTCTACATACTTTTCTATCTGCTTCGACGTCTCTTCATTTTTAAGGTAAACAGTGCTCTCCGACGGTCTGCCGAAGCCCGATATTGTGAAGTTAGCACTTCCGCTATATACGTGCTTATCATCCACCAGTATTGTCTTTACATGCATAGTTCCTTCCCCGCCATAATGTTTTATCTCAAAGTCATATTTTTTCTGCAACTCCCGGGCGGTTTCCTCTCCGAGCTCCGCCGGCAGCAGGATACGCACATCCACTCCCTGCTCGACCTTCTCCTGGAGTTTGTCATAGAGAGAAGCCATCCGTCTCGTATCAGCCGGGCTGATAGAATACGTCGTTATCCAGATACGCTCGGATGCTTCAGGTAAGATCTGCTGGTATAGATGATCAAGATAATCCCCGCCCCGCAGTATACGGATATCTTCGCCGGCTACTCTGGTGGTGGTTCCGCTGGGAACTGAGGCATGAAGCAGCAGGGGGAGAGAGATGACGCAGATTAACAGCGGGAGGATTCCGGCTATCTTGTTCTTCACAGGGAACACTTCGCCGGTGTGACGGGTAAGGAATGTATCGAGTATGGGAAAAGAGTTAGATGTTGGTTGGTTGGTTGGTTGGTTGGTTGGTTGGTTGGTTGGTTGGTTGGTTGGTTGGTT
>CAYTSZ010000026.1:0-10907 GCA_964440635.1 uncultured bacterium | reverse complement strand
GTTGGTTGGTTGGTTGGTTGGTTGGTTGGTTGGTTGGTTGGTTGGTTGGTTGGTTAGGTCTTTTTTATCTGTTTGATTCTTCATCGGCATCTTCCTGTCCTTGTTTTTTACTGACTGATTAGAATATAGCATTTTTTGTATTCCGGTGTCAAGAATTAATTTTTGGAATATATAAATCAAAGATCGCAATTAAGAGTTGAATTCGGGATTCAAAACCTGTTTACCACAGAGGACACAGAGGACACAGAGGAACTCAGAGGAAAACCTTTTGTTATTGTGAAAGTCAACACCATTAAAACCTTTATAGAACGCAGAGGCGCAGAGGTGCAGAGAAAGTCAAAACATTTTATTGTTTTGTTAAAATCAAAACCATTAAAACCTCTGGATTCCGGGTCAAGCCCGGAATGACAGGATTTATATTATGGATTACCAGTAATGACGGACTTTTTCGATATCAGCTTATTTTTTTAATAATATCTTCCCTGCTGGAGGAAATCTTTGTAGTTATTCCAGATTTTATCGCCCTCAGGGTTCTCGGCGGTCATAAGCAGCGATTGTTCGTGGTTGTAGGTGAGTGCGCCGTGGGTCCAGTTGTGTGAGCCCTGTAATATATGTTTTTGATCTATGACCACTATCTTGTCATGCAGACTTACCGGTGATGCGTTATATTCAACCGTCACGTCGTTCTCGTCAAGGTATTCTTTCGCTGCTGCGTTGGAAGCTGTTTTATGTTTATTATTATCAGACGGCTGACTCAAAATCACCAGTACATCCACATTTCTCTCCCGGGCGCTCACAAGCGCTTCCAGGATTTCCATAACGCTATCCTCACGCCAGAAAGGCCATTCTTCTTCAAGTAAACTCTGGGGTTGAATCATATACATCGCAACGAATATGTTTTTCCTGGCCCTGTTTATCTTGTCTATTAGAACTTCTTTGTAGGTCTCGTTAAACAGTGGGCGAACGTCGTAATCTGTGGTGACCTGGATGCCGTAGCCGCCTTCGGGGAGAGTATCGGGTTCGGCTATAAATGAGTTGACATACTGCAGGGCAACTAAAGAAATCAGGACCACAATTATCAATTTGGAAGTGAATGTTAATTTTTTTGTTCCGTGTTTGTCAGGAGCATATTTTATTTCTTCGTCTTCAAACATTCTTATCAATCCTCTTGCGGACGTTGCTTAAAATGTATATATTAAAACCTGCTCTGAAAAGTCCGGCGGGGCAACACCTCACCGGTTCGAAATCCAGAATCGGCGATTCTGAACCGGCAAACAAAAAATCAAAAACTGGATTGCCCGGTCTCGCTGCTCCTACACATCCGTGTGTTCGCAGCATTAGCACATCCATGTGCGGCAAGCCGGGCAATGACAAACCATTGGAAGGTTCTGGGCAACACCCTTACAATGGATTCCTGCCTCCACAGGAATGTCGAGCCGGAATTTTTAGACTGTCTTATTAATTTAAACTTTATTCGCAGGAGAATCAACTATGTTTTTAATGGACAGTCGCGAAGAATTTCTGCAGCGGTTAAATGAGAAACAGCAGAAACTGCTCTCGCGGCGGCTGGAAGAACTTGATAAGCCGCTGCGGCCTTTGCTATGGAAATTGCTGGTCAGTGAGGATTTAACTCTGAACCCCGACCAGACCGAGGCAATGCTGCATGACCACAGTTCGGAAGGTCCGCTTCTAATTCTGGCCGGGGCCGGCAGCGGCAAGACCGCTGTTATTATCCGGCGAATCGTTTATCTTTATCTCACCGGCTGCACTCCGCAGGAAGTGGTGGCTGTTACCTTCACCAATAAAGCGGCGCGGGAAATGCAAAACCGGGTAACCGAGCTTCTAACCCTGCTGCAACAACAGGCAAACGGAGAAACCGCCACGTTCGTCAGTGAAATAAAAGACTCCGCCGGTGAGGCATGGATAGGAACTTTCCATTCGCTGGGGCGGCGGATACTTGAACTTAAACTGCCCGAAAGCGGACAACCGATAATTAAACAGTTATCAAATGAATATCAAACCCCGATTCATCTCTTAACTCCTTCGGAACAGCAAACACTGTTCGAAGAATGTTACAGGAAAGTCGTGGCCGAAAACAGCAGTATCCCTTTAAAACCTCTGCAGAAAAGAATCACCGGCTGGCGGCAGGAGGGGTGTCTCCCCTACACGGTCAGTAGAATATCGGAAGATGAGATGCAGTCCAGAGCGGAGCAGCTTTACAGATATTACCAGAACTTCAAAAAAACTATGCAGCCACCAAAACTTGATTTCCAGGATTTGCTTGTCTTCCCCAGCTATATTCTGGAAAACAATAGTAAAGTGCGGAAATTTCTACACGAAAAGTTCAAACATATCCTGGTCGATGAATTTCAGGATACCAATCCTGTCCAATTTAAATTTGTCTCACACCTTGCTGCCGGCAGCGACAACCTGATAGCGGTGGGAGATGATGCCCAGGCGATCTACGGCTGGCGGGGAGCGGATATTAAAAACATTCAGAATTTCCAAGACTCCTACCCCGACGCTAAAATCATTCGTTTCGAGGAAAATTACCGTTCCAGTGCAAGTATTGTGATGAGCGCCGGCGAAATTTTTAAAGACGACAGCAATGTTTATGAAAAAGAGGCAAAACCGGCCAAAGGTAACGCAAAAGGATTGGAATACGGCAAAAGCGTCGCTATTTTCGAATGTCTGACCGACCGGGAGGAACGGGGATTTATAAGCTACGAAATCAAACGGCTCATCAAAGACCGCAATTACAACCCTGGCGATATAGTTATCTTTTACCGGATCAACCGGATGATGAAACCGATTCAGCGCCATCTTAACGAGCAGGGTATACCGAATATCGTCCTGGGCGATAAATCATTTTTTAAAAGCGGCAAAGTGCATCTGTTTCGCTGTATCCTGCGGATAATTGAAGGACTTTATCTTGTGACGATGACCGGGGGACTGGAAAACAGACGTTCTTACGGCGAAGCGCTGAGCGAGTGGTTAAAAAGACCGGCGAGGCAATATTCAAAAGATTTCTATCAAAAACTTGCCCGCAGCGGCGAACCGTTTAACCTGCTGCTTGAGGATAAGTTCCGAACCGGGTTCTTCGAGAAACTGCGAGAAAAGGACAAAAAACTTTTCCAAAAAGATATCCGCTTGATAGACGAGCTGATAAACCGGCTTAACGATAAAGCGACCGTGCGGGATATAGCCGAAACTGTCGCCGGAGAAATTAAACCAAAGGTTTCACGCGGGAGTTTTGCAGGAATTAAGTTTTCGACTCTTTTTTCAGACTGGATAAAAGAAACAGCCCGCGGGGCGGGGTTCACGGGAGTGGTTGATTTTTTGAAAAACGTCAACGAACAGGTGCTGGACCCCCAGTTTGTACCGGGAAATCCGGATAAGTTTGTGAAAATGACCACGCTACACGGGGCGAAAGGGCTGGAGTTTCCGGTGGTTTTCTTTACCGGGCTGGAGGACGGGGTCTGCCCTTACCGCTCGCCCTGGCAAAAACAGATAGATCCCCGGCAACTGCAGGAAGAAAAACGGCTTTTTTACGTGGGAGTAACAAGGGCCGAGGAGCGGCTTAATTTAACCTGGTGCAAACGCCGCGACTGGTTCGATGAAACAATGTATTTCAAGAAAAGCAGATTCCTGAACCTGCTCCCCAAAGATCTGACAGACAAAGTCACCCCACCGCGCAGCCTCTGGCAGACACTCAGCGCCGCTTTCATCCGATAGCGAAGCCGGATACTATTCATCGTCAACGGCGACGGCAAAACCCCCACGTGCCGGATCAATACTGATTCAACCCAAATTATTCACGTCAAAAACGTTCTGAGTTAACACATAAAAAAACAACAGTCCGCCCCGATAAGGGCGGACTGCATTTTCTATTTTTCGAGATTTACTCTTTTTCGTCGAGAGCCTTGAGAACTTTTTCCGGTGTGAACGGTGCCTGGCGCAGACGCACACCAACCGCATCATAGATCGCGTTGGCAATCGCGGGCATCGGACCGTTTATTCCGATTTCCGAAACTGATTTGGCCCCATAAGGACCGGTGTCCTCGTAGGTGGGGACCAGTATCGTCGTCATCTCGGGCATATCGGTCGCTTTATATACGCCGTAGCTGTCAAAACTCGCGTTCATCATCTTACCTTTTTGGTTGAAAATGTATTCCTCGGTCAGCGCAAAACTAAGCCCGTTAGCAACGGCTCCTTCACACTGCCCTTCGGCAAGACGGGGATGCAGCGCAGTTCCACAGTCCGTGGCATTCACGTAGTTTACCACCTTCACCTCACCTGTATCTGTGTCGACCTCGACCTCGGCAAAATTGGCCGCAAAAGGCGGCGGTGATTTATGGGTAATATGGGAGGCATGGGCAGCGATTTGATGCTGATTGGCCTCATAAAGTGTATAGTTGGCAACCTCTTCAAAACCGACGCTGTTTCCGTCGGGACCAATGACCTTCTTGTCCTCCAGGTAAACTTCACCTTCCTGGCAGTCGAGCATCTCTGCTCCAGCTGCAAGAACCTGGGTTTTAACTTTTTCGGCACATTTTTTAATCGCCATGCCGGAAAGATAAGAAGTGCTGGACGCATATGCGCCAACGTCAAAAGGTGTCATATCGGTATCGGAGGAGTAAGGAATTATATCTTCAACTTTAACCTCCAGGGTTTCAGCGGCTATCTGGGAAAGTACAGTATCACTACCTGTTCCAATATCGGTAGCACCCATCAGCAGGTTAAAGGAACCGTCCTCATTCATTTTGAGCGAAGCGGCTCCCATGTCGATCTCCGGCACGGAACTCCCCTGCATTAATGTGCACATTCCGAAACCACGTTTTTTACTTCCGGTAGAAAGTTTCCGTCGTTCTTCACGGTTTTCCCAGTCGAAAGCTTCCGCTCCCTGCTTGAGACACTCACCAAGGCCGCAGGAACCGATTATCTGTTCGACTCCCTCTTTACCTTCGCCAAGCGCTTTAAAGACTTCCGAAGTTTCTCCTGTTTTTATGTGATTTTTCTGACGCAATACGACGGGATCAATGTCCAGTTTCTCCGCCACTTCATCCAGGGCGGATTCGATAGCCAGATATGCCTGAGTGGCACCATACCCGCGATAAGCTCCGCCCACGGGTTTGTTGGTGTAAACAACATCCCCATTAAAGTAGATGGCATCCACCTTGTTATAAAGCGGCAGGACCTTACTTCCACTGTTACAGACAACAGTTAGAGCATGCGCTCCATATGCACCGGTGTTCATCAAAATATCCAGTGAGATCCCGGTAAGCATACCATCCTTGTTGGCGCCTATTTTCACATCTATTATCTGCGGGTGGCGGGTTCGGGAGGAAGCAAACTCCTCCTCGCGGGTAAGTGTATAATTTACAGGTTCCCCGGTTTCGAGGGAAGCGGCAGCGCAGATATCTTCTATCAAAACTTCCTGTTTGGTTCCAAATCCACCGCCAATACGGGGTTTTATCACCCTTATATCTTTGACGGGGATTTCAAGTCTCTGGGCTACCATCCGGCGCACGTGGAAAGGTACCTGGGTGCTGGTAATAATAACCAGCCGGTCCTTCTCATCCTTGTAGCTTATACAGGTATGAGGTTCGACCGGACAGTGCTGGGCGTAATGGGATTCATATTCACCCTCAACCACAATATCCGACTCTTCCAGCGCTTTATCTATATCACCGACATTAAAATCAACGTGGGAGGCCATATTCTTCTCCGGTTCGTACGGAATGGGAATAATGGCGTGCGCTTCGGGTTCATCATGAATCACCGGCGCTCCTTCTTTCATTGCATCGCGGGGATCCAGAACGGGTTCGAGCACCTCGTATTCCACTTTAATTTTTTTCATCGCTTCTTCTGCTATTTCTACAGTCTCCGCCACAACAGCAGCCACTCTATCTCCAACATAACGAACTTTTTTATCGAGCATAAAAGTATCATACGGAGAAGGCTCGGGATATCCCTGTCCGGCAGTGGTCACCGGTACACGGGGAACATCTTCATGGGTCAAAACAAGCCTGACCCCTTCCATAGCTTCCGCCTCGGAGGTATCTATACTTTTAATCCGGGCGTGGGCATGAGGACTGCGCAGCATTTTTAATTGCAACTGGTTATCTATGTTAAAGTCGTTAACAAATCTCGCATCACCACAGGCGAGAGACATACCGTCAACTTTACGCACGGGCTGTCCGACAGTCTTAAAATCTCTGGCTTCAGAACCGGCCATCAGGAATCACCTCTCATTTTTTCAGCGGCACTTTTTGTCGCTTCCACCTGTTTAACATAACCAGTGCAGCGGCAGTAGTTGCCGTCCAGGCCGCGTCTTATTTCTTCTTCACTGGGATCGGGGTTCTTATCAATAAGGGATTTGGCCGAAAGCAGCATCCCCGGAATACAGTAACCGCACTGCACGGCTCCTTTGTCCACAAACTCCGTCTGCAGAGGATGGGGATTCTCCTGGGTTCCAAGTCCCTCAATCGTAATCAGCTCGTGACCATCAGCACAGGCCGCAAAAAGCAAACAACCAAGAACCGGTTCGCCGTCAAGCAAAACCGTGCAGCTACCGCAATGCCCTTCGTCACAGCCTATTTTTGTTCCTTTATACCCTTCCCGACGCAAAACCGTAATCAATTTCTCCGAAGGATCAATTTCAAACACCTGATCCTCACCGTTCACACTGAGTTCAATCTTCATACAAAGTAATACCCCCGTCGTAGAATTGGGTTATACAGCTAACTTCAACGGATAAGGTCAATTTTCTTTTTATACGCAATCATTTAGAGCCCTGGGAATCAAACGTTCGACCAGGGTAGATTTATAGTCGGCGGCGCCCCAGACATTGTCTGTGGTCACAGTGGACTCGCGAGCGATTTTTCCCGCCTCAACAAATACATCTTCGTCAATATTACTGCCGGATACTTTCTCACTTGCATCCGCACAGAAAGAGGGGCGAGGACCTACGGCGCCAACAGAAATACGAGCGTCCTCACAAACTCCATCAACCACTTCCAGATTGACAGCTACCGTCGCAGTAGCAAAACTATCATCTGTTTTATTCACTTTTATATAAGCGCTTTTAAATTCGCTGCGCTCGGCGGGAAAGACGACCTCGGTTACCAGCTCGCCGTTATCCAGAACCTGACCGGGGTGTTTGGCAAACAACTCCTCAGCGCTGTAACTATTTTCACCGGCGGGCCCCCGGGTATTAATCCGGGCGTCAAGAGCCAGGAGAGCGACCGGCATATCGGACCAGACGCGAAGCTGAGTGATATTACCGCCCATTGTAATCATATTTCTGAGCGGAGTGGAACCGATTTCAGAAGCAACAGCCACCACAAGACCACTGGCATACGAAGCAGCTTCCTCTGAGGCCACAATTTTGCTCATGGTGGTCGTTGCACCTATTACCAGGTCGCCTTTAACTTTCTTTATATAATCTAGTCCAACCTTTTTTATATCAACAAGTCTTTCAACAGCCTTACTTTTTGTGCGGCTTATGTCAGTACTTCCGGCCACTATAGCTGACCTTACATCTCCTGCCGCTAAGATTTCAACAGCATCTTCTATCGTTTCCGGGTAACAAAATTCTTTTACATTTTTCACGACTTTTTCTCCCCGTTATTAAGTTATTTCAACTACTAGTCAAAAAGATTAATTTCTAAATTAGCTTCAAAAAAAACAATCAAGTGAATCAATCAGGCAAACAGATCAACCTGATTGCCCTGATCGCCAGATTTAACACCGGAGGCCTGCTCAGCGTTCATAGGCAACTGACCATCGGTCAAAATTGCCGACTGTCCCGGCTGGGGTGTCATATTTTCCATCTTTTTACCTTCAAGTATGTTTTCACCCTGACTGAAGTTCATAACGCTACTCGAACCAGATAAGGCTGATATTTCCATGTCCTGCTCCTCCTTCACATTTTTTCTTCCCTGACAGGGTTATTAATATAATTAGCCCACAGCTATAAGTCAAATATTTTTCAAGTAAACTGAACCGGTTTCAAACTCAAACCCCTGAGTCAAACCCATTTTGTTGACCTGGATACTACCCTTACCCAATAACACAATCACCCAGTTACTTAATCACCTACTAGCAGTCAAATTTACTCAAGACCGATCGAGAACATTGAGGCCAGATCGTGGCTGGAATGAACGCGGAAAGCGATCAATGTTTCAGTCTTTTTAATTCCTTTCACCTTCAGCATTTTACCGGTCACCAGTTCCGAAAGTTCTTCATTGTTTTTTACTCTGAGCATTGCAACCAGATCATAGCGGCCGGCCACGGAATAAACTTCGGCCACACCATCAATTTCTGCCAGTTCATCGGCTATTTCGTTAACTTTGTTTCTCTCAACTTCGAATAACACTATTGCATTTACCATGTCGCTCACTCCTCTTTTTTATCTTCGCCTACGGAAAACTTTTTGGCCTTTTCGGCCAGTTCGGCAAGTTTATCTTTCACAGCGCGATTGACTGTTCCCTCGGGGAAGGTTCCATCCTCCTGTTTTTCTCCTGCTTCCACTCCCGTTAACAGTTCTATTCCCTCGTTAACATGTTCGACTGCATAAATGTGGAATTTACCATCTTTAACCGCTTCTACAACATCCTGGCGGAGCATCAGGTTTTTAACATTACTCTCCGGGATAATCACACCCTGCTCACCGGTGAGTTCTTCCAGGCGACAAACATCGTAAAATCCCTCAATTTTTTCATTCACGCCGCCAATAGCCTGCACCTGACCGCGCTGGTTAACCGAACCGGTAACCGCCAGATCCTGGCGCAGAGGAAAGTCAGACAGACTGGACAGCAAAACATAAAGTTCAGCGCTGGACGCGCTGTCCCCATCCACTTCATCATACAATTGTTCAAAAGTTATACTCCCCGACAGCGCCAGAGGTATATCGTCGGCAAACATCCCGCCCAGATACCCATTTAAAATCATAACACCTTTATTATGAATACGACCGGCCATCTCGGTTTCCCGCTCGATATTAATAATACCACTGCTTCCCACATGAGTACGAGCAGTTATCCGCGAAGGTTTACCAAAACTATAATCGGCCAGAGGCAGAACCGAAATTCCATTAACCTGGCTAACCACCTCGCCATCGGTATCTATCAGCAAAGTACCCTCTTCTATCAATTCTCTTATCTTTTCCTCGATACGGTTGGAACGGTAAATTTTCTCATCCACCGCTTTTTGAACGTCCTCGCCGGTCACCTGGTCGTTTCCGTTCTGGTTTGACCAGAAAGCGGCCTCACGGATGAGGTCAACGATATCCCCGAATTTAGTGTCCAGTTTTTCCTGATGGGCGGCCATCCGGGCACACTCTTCAATAATCCGCCCCACTCCACACGGAGTAAAATGAGGAAGGTCTTCTTCCCGGCAGAGGTCACCTATAAAACGGGCATACTGTTCCTCGGTTTCCTTGCTCCAGTCCGTCTCAACAGAAAAGTCTGCTTTAACCTTGAACAGCTCCTGAAAATCCTCATCCAGATTGTAAAGCAGATAGTAAAGCATGGGATCTCCGATCACGATCACTTTAATATCAAGCGGAATCGGTTCCGGTTCAAGGGTCTGAGCCTGAATCGAACGGTATTCCTGCCCCATAATCTCTGTTTTTATTTCCTTGTTTTTAAGCGAACGTTTGAGCGCTTCCCAGGCAAAGGGGCTGGTCAATACATCTTTGGCCTCAATAATCAAATACCCTCCGTTTGCCTTGTGCAAAGCACCACTTTTTATCATCTTATAATCGGTTACCATGGTCCCAAACTGGCCGCGATGTTCAATCCTGCCCAGCAAATTGTAGTAGGTGGGATTACTTTCCAGTATAACCGGGGCACCTTCCGTTTCGGAATTGTCGACAATCAAATTGACCCTGTAATCATCCAGGCTGGGTTCCTGCCCCATCAAACTGGCCATGGTCATCTGTTTTTCTTCCTGCTGGCCAATCTGTTTGAAAGTGTCCACCTTGTCGAGAATATCCTCTTTAACTGACTCCAGATATTCAATAACCTCTTCCTGCTCGCTATATTTTTCTTTCAACTCTTCAAGTATATGACTGACAGCAAATCCCAGAACTTCCCGGTCCAGCTCTTTCATTTTCTCCTGGGCTTCGGACTGAAGCTGCCGGATATCGCGCATCGCTTTGCGAAGTTCTCCCTGAAGTTCATCCCGTCTTTCTTCAAATTTTTCCCGCTCCTCATCATTCAGCTTGTTGAGTTTATCCGGGGAAATCACCTCACCGTCCTTTACCGGAGCCAGCATCAGACCACGCGGGGTCTGCATTACGGCAAAATCTTTCCCCGACGCTTTTTCTTCCAGTTCTTTCAGCACATTTTTGCGTTCTTTCTGAAACTCTTCCTGAATCTGTTCCTTTTCTTTCTGATATTCGTCGGTCTGAAAACTACGCGGAATTTCATTCTTCAGTTCCTCGATCAGTTGCTCCATATCCTCCTCGAACTGCTGGCCCATTCCCGGCGGCAGGCAAATGCTTTTGGGTTTATCAGCATCATCAAAATTATTTACATAACACCAGTCCCGGGGGACCTCCTCATCGGGAGCCCTGCTTTCCAGAAATTTTTTAACAGTAGTGGATTTACCGGTACCCGGCGGTCCCAGCGCAAACATATGATAACCGGGACTTTTTATATCAATGCCAAACGAAACCGAACTGACCGCTCTCTCCTGCCCAATAACCTCATCCATTGAAGAAAGTTCTTCGGTAGTATCAAAATCCAGACCGCTCAAATCACATCCGCGGCGAAGTTTTTCAATTTCAACTTTATATTTGTTTCCCATTTTCTTGACCTCGTTTCCAAAAAGTTTTGTTTGCCAGGATACAAAATAACCCGTCCACAACAAATAAAAAACGGTTAACACCTGAATTAATT
>CAYTSZ010000025.1:10294-15025 GCA_964440635.1 uncultured bacterium | reverse complement strand
ATCTATAAGTGGGCATTGTTATTGTCTCCTTAATTAATTTTTTTAAAAACTATAACGCAATCGGGCGTAGAAAAGATCGTTTTCTACCACCGGACCAAAACGCGTATGTGGATAATCAGCGTCAAAATGAAGGCTACCGGCGTAAATATTAATTGAATCGCTCCATTCATACTCTCCCTGCAGACGAAGCTGCCAGTCTTCTTCAGTGAAACCAATAAACCCTCGCGCCTCGAGTGTCAATCTGTCCGCAAGATAGGTTCTATTGGTTGACAGTTGAAGCCGGTAGGTTTCTCTTTCGGATTCTGGATTGTCAGGATCAAACTTTGCCCTCCGCTCGGAGGCGTCATCCTGAACATACATACTTCCCTGCATCATATAGGTCACCGTAGGAGAGGTCTGGTATTCAAGCCCGGCAAGCAAAATGTATTTATCAACCGGCAGATTCGAATCAACGCCCGCATCGCCCTCACGTATATCTTCATAACTACCTTCCAGCCAGACAACAGATCCCATAAGCGGGCCCCGGAGTGAAAACCCACCGGCAGTCAATTCAGGATGGTAACTACTGGTATCAGCGCTGCTGTAGGCCGCAGGTGTAGAAGTAAAACCGCGGTAACCGTAGAGCGCTGCTTCCCAGCGGCCAATCATTCTATGCAGACGCAGGTGAACCTCGCCGTTATCAAGGCTTTTTTCGGGCGTGATCAAGCCAGGCATCGAATCGCCGGCAACAAGTTCCTGTTCACCGGGATGATAACCGGGTATATTCCTTCCCTGCGGCAGACGGGAACCGTCAAAATCAGGCATAAGGACAAGGTCAAGATTAAACCAGTCACCATAGCGGGAAAGTTTAAGAGCATCATTGGGTGCTTTTAAATACTCCATATCCCGACCGAGGAAGAAAGACCTGTAATCCTTGGTAAAACGATCGTTAACAAACTCATATCGCGCCGGTCCCCAGCTTAACACCTGACGGCCGACATTAAGTTCGTAGGCTGTACTCAGAGGCAGAAAAATGCTGGCCTCGCGAACTTCGATATCAGAATTATCTTCGTCCTCATGTTTGGCCAGCACTTTCACCGTTGCCACCTCGCCACCTCGCCCATACCAACGGTGTTCGAGCATCAGTCTGATCTCATCCAGAACGTTACTCTTATCAATCGGGCCCTCCTCATCGTAACGAACACCGTAAGCCGGTTCCACATAGCCGACGACCGGCAGATCAGCAGCGTAAGAGACGGTAGGTAAAACAAATCCCAGTATTAGCAGCAAGATGACACTGTTTTTTATTTTAAATGCCATGATTATCTCTCCTCAGGGTTGAATCCATGGCACCGGCGGTCGACGCAGATAACGTTCAGTAAATACACGTTCCGGAATTCCAAGATCATACTTAATCTCACTCATCCTGGCGACGGTCTGCGATCCTGTACGATGATTAACAGCTTTTTGTTCAATCGGGGTGGGATGCCCGTCAATCATTTCCCACTTCTCCAGAGTTAACGTCCGGTGTTTGTCACCACCGGGAGTATAAAAAACACCTTTCAGGGGCAGTTTGGTTTTTCGGTCAATATACGTTTTGTAGTAGGAAAATTCCACCAGATCAGCATCATGCGGGTCACCACGGAGAACATCCACGGTATCACCATTGAGATGGTCGACCCCGAGGTAAGTGAAAGTATCCTGCTCGGGAAAACGCCCGGTCATATCTTCGTAGGTGAAATCGGAACCGGCGAAACTGTTTCGTTTCTGGCGACCTGTTATCCGCTGAACCATATCTATCGCCGGCATATACAACCAGCGGTCGTCATCTTCACCCGGCCGGGTATGGACCATGAAAACCATCCGCCGCAGATCAGACGGTTCGCGGAAAAAAGAATAATACTTCTGCCGGTCATCGCCGACATTCTTACGAAGTATAGTAAGCTCCCTGGTTCTAACATTATCGTTGCGGTCGGTTATTTCCATTCTGGCCTGCCATCGAACATCATCACCCGGGAAATATGCCGCCCGGAATGATTCATAGGCCAGTTTATCAACATCAACCTGACCGTGGGCTGTAAACGGCATCGCCAGAAGCGACGCAATAAAGATGAAACTTAAAATAATGATTTTTTTCTTCATAGTTTTTCCCTCCTTTAAAATTATTCTTCTGTTTTATCACTGCAACAACTTGATAAACCTATTTTTTCATAAAACCACCTGGCCGGACAGGAACCGGTGAAGGCGGACTGAATTAGATTAAGAGAAACAAAACCGGTCAACCAGAGCCAGTTGGGTGAATGAAATACTGCCAGCAAGACTGAAATACCAACAACCACTCCCGCAGTAAGTCTCAAAGCTTCTTCAGTATTCATTATTCTGCCTCCTCGGGACTTTTTTTAAAATATTCTGTGATTCGATCGAATAAAGTTTTTCTCATTAAAAAGGGATGAAATGCTTCAAAAAAAGCAAACAACCCTATCAAGGTCGCTATTCCGGACAGAGCCATAATCAAAATCATAAAGACACCCACCGTCACATAGGGACGAAGAGGCGCAAATAAGAGCGGTGAAAAACCGATGGCAATCACAACTCCATTGCGCGCTATCGCCCGGGAAGGTTCACCGGAGATAAGTTCTCGCGCTTCCTCCCAGGAATCCGCGTGGGGGATTATCTGCCGGCTTCTCTGAATGAAATGTATCGCAAAATCAACCGCTATCCCAATGCTGAGGGCCGAAAGGACGGCCACCGGCATATCATAATCCTTGCCGATCCAGCCGACCAGACCGTAGACAACAATCAGGGTAAAAGTCAGCGGAACCAACGAGAGCAACGACCAGCGCAGACTTCTGAAAAGAAACAGCATCATGAAGAAAATTATAATATAGCTGCTAAACAGCGCCCAGCCCATACCGCGGACCATAACATTCTGCCAGACAAGGTTTACCACAGTAATTCCTCCCCACTGCGGCGAACCTGTCAACTCCAGTCCGGAAGCGGCAACAAGTGTTTCGGCTTCCTTTTTCACCCGGGACATTACTTTATTATCTCCGCTTTTCAAATTAAACCAGATATTAACCTTGGAACCGTCATTTCTAACCAGCCTGAACAGATCCTGCGGTTTTCCACTGTTTTCATAAAGAAACATATACTGCTTTACGGCCATGGCGCTTGCCGGAAGATAGGTCTCCGCCTTACCACCGTGCAGCTCATCGTGAATTTTATTAATAATATCCGGCAGAGCGGTAACTTTACCCACTTCATCCATCTCTTCCAGAGCTGTTGTTACTTCATTCAGCTCTTCAAGCTGGCCGGGATCATACCAGCCGCGCGGTTGTTTCTCCAGAACCATATAAGCTGGATAGGAACCTGCAAAAGAATCGTTTATATAATTATCAGCAACCCGGATTGGATGCCCGCTCAAAAACCAGCGGGTAGGGTTATCATTAACCTCGATCATTGTCATCCCGTAAACTCCAAGCGCCATTATTAACCCCAGGACAATAAGAACAATATAGGGATAATCACGGGCCAGACAACCACAGTCGGTGCAACAGCTTACCTGACGCGCTATCCAGGAATCCTCACCTTCCGAGGCCGGACTTGGCACCCAGATCGCCGCCCCGGCCGGCAAGATGGTCAGTGTCGTCAAAAAAGCAAGCAAGATCCCGCTGCCAACCGCCATCCCAAAAACCTGAACCGGGGGGATACCGGTTATGGTCAGGGAATAAAAACCGGCCGCGGAGGTAAGACTGGTGAACAAAATTGGATAAAATATATCCTCGTAAACTTCAGCCATAACATCTTTATTACTTCTATCGGGTTCTTTGCGGTCAGTAAAATCACTTAAAATATGAATACTGTCAACCACGGCAATCGGTAATAAAAATATGGAAATCATAGAACTCATAATGTGAATGGGAAATCCCAGTCCAATCAAGCTCCCCATAGTCCAGATAACCGTTATAACCGCCTGAAAAAGCGCCCAGAAAACAAGGCTGAAACTGCGAAAAAACAGGAGCATTAAAATACCAATCACCAGAAAAGCAAGCGGGGCGGACATCGCCATCTGCTTGAACATCTGGTGGCCAAATGTCTCTTCGGCCACCGGCAGACCGGTGATATGTATTTTCCCAGACTGCTCGGGTTGATTCTGCCAGAAATCTATTATTGACTGGCGCAGCGGATAACTGTATTTTTTAGCTTCAATCGGAACAAACAGGGCAATACCGCCACTGGAACGGCTGAGAACCATTCCGGCCAGCACCGGATGTTCTTCGACTCTTTTCAATAGTCTGTCTGCTTGCTCCTGGCTGGCGGGGGGCCGACGCAGGAAACGGTCGACGTTTATACTACCGCCACTCCCCTGGATGTCATCGCTGGTATAGACGCTGAGAATGTCCTGGTAGACAACACCTTCCTGTTTCTCAATCATTCCCACCAGTTCATACAGAGCCTCCAGACGGTCAGGTGTTATTTTTTTCACCCCGGCTGGTGGTTCAATCGCCACGGCCACCATATCATAGAGAAAAAACTCCTCTTCAATAGCCCTGTCCTGCTTGCGAACTTCGTGATCTTCCGGCAGCATATCGGCCGGATCAGTATTAATATTAATCGAGGGAAACTGGCTTAACATCAAACCTGTAACCACCAGCATAATTGCAAATATCACATAGGGGTGTTCCATAGAAAAACGGGGCAATAGACTTTTCCAGCGAAAATTCATTTTGGTCAGCTCCTCAGCCTAATACT
>CAYTSZ010000025.1:0-10194 GCA_964440635.1 uncultured bacterium | reverse complement strand
TCGTGTTCTTTAAGTTCCCTTATAATCTTAAGCCGCAGGGGATGCCCGTAAGCACTGAACACCTCGGCCACCAGCTCGATACATCTGTCATCCACTTCAGAATCAGCCATTATTTTCACCTCGCAGAAGATTAATTACAACCATATATAACTGTATCACTATCAAGTGATGATGTCAATAAAAAACATCCCCGACTGAGAGTCTATTGATTAAGACTTCTCAGTCGGGGGGATCTGTTCTTTTTTAAGCGGTTTATTAAGCGGACACTGCCAGCGGTTCTCACAATCCTCTGTTTTAGAAAGACATTCCCAGACCTCGTTGCCGTCTTCGTCACAGTCTTCTTCTATCTCTATCGGAAGACCACACAGCGGACAACGATAGGTCATAGTGACAGTGTCCTTTCTGCTAACCGGCTATTTTATGCTACAGCAGCTCGTTTTCGGCCATTACTTTCACACGCTTCCAGCGACGGTCAACTTCCTGCTGATTTTCTTCAACAAGTTCGGGATTATCATCAGAATTAAGGTGAGCAAAAGCTCGACCCATAGACTGCAGGAACTCCTCTACAGAAATCTTATTATCCCGTTTTTCAGGATCATAGTTCAGGGTAGTAATCCCGTTTTCAACCTCATAAAGCGGAAACACGCAGCTATCGACCGCTTTTTCCGCGGCCGAACGACCCTGCTCGGATTTCATTCCCCAGTTCAAGGGGCAGACTGAAAAGAGCCGGCCAAAAGCAAACCCTCCGTTACGAACTGTATCCTGAGCTTTACGGGCCTTCTTGATCATATCCTGGGGATTGGTATCGGAAGCCTGGAAAATATACGGAGCGTAAGTGCCGCGCAGTATTTCTATCGAATCCCGGTGATTATGCGGTTTCCCAACCTGCTGAGGGCCAACATGAGCATTGGAGTTCATCTGTCCTTTAATACCACTGTAACAGACCTGACCTCCGGTGTTCATGTAACCTTTGTTATCATATTCGAGCATAATGAAAGAGTCATTACGCTGGGCTGCGCCAAGCACCTGATCCATTCCGATATCCATACCGCCATCACCGGAGACAGCGACAAAGGTAATATCTTCGTCGATTATACCCTGGCGCTTAAACCGTTCATAAATGGTTGTAATACCGGTGGCACTGCTGGATGCGTTGTGAAACAGGTTGTGGAAATATGGCACTTTGAAGGAAGTGTTTGGAAATCCGGTAGTCACAACCATTCCACAACCGGTATTAAACAGCAGACAAACGTGACCTTCAATACCTTTCAAAAACACACTCAAGTTGGCAAATATCCCACAACCCGGACAGGCCAGGTGGGGACCAATTCTATCGGGGATCTCAGAAATATCTTTGAGATTGACCCGGGTTCGTTTTTTCTCATCACCATCGAGGGTGACGATACATTCGTCGGCCTTGATCGGTTCCATTCTTTGTTCAAATTCGGCATCTTCATCGCCAGGCCATGCGCCGTAATATTTCTTGCCCTCTTTTTCCTCTTCGGGAATGTCGGGGTAATTCACTGCAAGCTCCAGTAGATTACGGGCGTCGTCTACATCAAATTCAATCCCACCGATTCCGTAGGAGCGCTGAAGAAGTTTGGTCGCTCTACCGTTTCCATGCAAGAGAGCACCAAGTTCGTTATAAAGATAATTTCCCGCTCCATACTGGGAAACCCGTTCGGCAACCATTAGAGTATCGATGCCGTCCAGGGCATCAAGCAGAGCTTCTTCGGGGAAAGGACGCAAAACCAGCGGCTGAATCAACCGAGCGCTACCGCCGTCTTTTTCCAGTTCGTCAATAGCAACCTTAACAGTTTCCGAACCGGTGTTCAGGGCAATCATGCCCCCGATACCCGACTCATCAGAACCGTATGTCATAACCTCGTTGTAATTACGGCCGGTGAGTTGAGCAAATTCTTCAAACAGATCGGGAATAATCCCGGCCGCTTTTTCCATCTTTTCTTCAATAACTACTTTAGTGTTAATAAGGTCATCATTCATGTAGGGCCCGAATGTCCGGGGATCATCAACATCCAGGAATGTCGGTCTTTCCGGCGGATCGCCGACGAAATCGTGAACATCATCTTCAGAATCAAACATCTGAATTTTTCGCACACCGTGGGAGGTATGAAATCCGTCATAGACAACCAGGCAGGGCAGATTAACAGCTTCTGCCAGACGGGGGGCTATAAGATTCATATCGTAGGCGGCCTGCACGCTGGGAGCCAGCAAAATCATCCAGCCCATCCCCAGTGCCGCCATAAGATCGGTATGTCCGTTTTTAATGTTCAGAGGAGCCGATACATCCCGGGTGGCAATATTCATAACCACGGGCAACCCCAGTCCACTTATCACAGGCATCTCCTCAGCTTTCAGAAGAACACCGTTGGCAGAGGTAACGTCCACGGCGCGGCCTCCGGCCACTGACATCCCAGCAGTTATACCGAGAGCTGCCAGTTCACTTGTTCCGCGAACAAGCTCCACATCAGTCTCACCTTCTGCATAAAGCCGGTCAACTTCTTCACCGACATTGCTGGAAGGTGTAATCGGATAATAACCCTCACCGTCATAACCAACGTGAACGATGGCGTGGGCCACTGCTTCATTTCCATTCAATACTACTGATTTTTGTGCTACTGAGCCTTTTTCTTTTACCTCTGTAGAACTCATACTTCCTCCTCCTCTTTATCGGGTCGAGTAAGGGCCTTACCCATCTTGGTTTCCGGGCAGACCTCAACACAGCGCATACAACGTTTACAGATGGCCGCGTCAATTCCTTGCATTTCTTGATTTTCAAACATAATTGCACCGGGATCCGGGCAGGCTAACAAACACTGTACACAATTTATACAGGCTTCCTCATCAAAATCCGGAGACGAAGCCATCGCCGAGGTACGGATCGGATCCGGCTGCATCAAAAAGTTTTTAGACGGGAGGCTGGCACCGTAGGGCATGTTGCGATAACCAACCTTGCCCCGGGCAACCCCGCTCATCTTTGTGTCGCTGTATTCTTCTTTCGGTTCAAAAGTTTCCTCTTTAATTAAATCTTTTGCCTTATTGAAAGCGGCCAGATTAGAATCAACAAACTTGGGCCATTTTTGTTTTACCTTTTCTTCGAGTTTATCCAGTGGAAAATCCAGGGCATTTGCCAGCACCCAGAGTATCGGCATATTAAGGCGGGAACCGGTCTCGTCAACAACCTTGCTGGCATCCAGGGTGATTATCTTACCGCTGTAAAGTTCAAACTCATCTCTGAACTCCGAGGGATCTCTGGGGGAATTTAGAATTAATATCCCGTCCTCTTGAAGTCCTTCGTGATGCCCGGCCTGAAGCACAATGCCGGGATAAAATCCAACCAGTATATGCGGCGCGGTAGTCGGGCCGCTGGTCCGAACCGGTGTGCCCTGGGAACACATTCGAATTGAAACAGAAGTGGGCGACCCCTGTTTTTCAGAGCCGTATTTGGCATCAAATCCACCATCGAGACCAAATTCATTAACCCCCATCTTAAATAACATTTTTCCGACTGTATTGGCTCCGTCGCCTCCCAGCGCCGAAATCAATACGTTACAAAAACCTCTTTTATCCTTATATGGTAGTTTATAACTCACGTTATAACCTCCGCTTATTACGGACTTAGCCGCATTAATTTAAGTTAATTCTATCCCGTTCTTAAACTACAACTTTTACAAGTATATCATCCCACGAATCGGAGTTTAAGTCAACCGTTTAAACTATTTTAAAACAGACGGATTTTACTTACAAAATTATGTTTAATCTGGTATATGCGGCGAGCTCCGAACAAAAATCTACTGCACCTCACCACCTTGGTGCTATCAGCAGCTCTCGGGGGGCCGAAGCCTGGAGGCGCTGGACGACTACTGAATCCGGGAGCCGTTTGAGCGACCAGTTAACGAGTGCTCTGTATAACTCCTCGCTTATTGGTTCGTATTCCCCGCGCCGGTAAGCTGCTGCCAGCGGAGTTCCCCTTATAACCTGCATCTGGTGGAATTTTATTCCTTCCAGGCCGGCGTCGATAAGTTTTTTGATCGTTTCTTTCATCATCTTTTCATCCTCGCCGGGTAAACCAAAAACCACATGCGCACAGACCTTCAAATCCGGATAGCGACGTATTTTCTTTAAAGCTTCCTGATATTCTTCAAAACCGTGACCGCGATTGACCCGCTGCAGTGTCTCGGGATGCACGGACTGCTGGCCGATCTCGATCCAGGTTTCATAACCTTGCTTGCTGTAAGAACCAAGCAGGTCCACCACATCCTCACCCAGACAATCGGGACGGGTTCCAACGGAAAGGCCCACCACGTCTTCAAAGTCCAGGGCTCGATCGTAAAGTTTTTCCAATTTTTCCAAAGGAGCGTACGTGTTGGTGCGCGATTGGAAATAAATAATAAATTTTTCGGCGTTTTTTCGGCGGAAGATTTCAAAACCTTTTTCAATCTGTTCCTCGAGACTATCATTTTTTGAAATATAAAAAGGCCTAAAAGCTGAATTACGGCAATAAATACATCCGCCCCGGCCCACGCTACCATCAATGTTTGGACAGCTAAAGCCACAATCCACAGGCACCTTATAAACCTTGCAGCCAAACCTATCGCGCAGATAACGGTTAAAACTGAGATAATCTTCCAATACATACACCTCTTATGATTTCAGGAAAAATAACAGGGGGGTTAAAATAGATAAAAATGGACAAAACCCGGCCTTTATCTTACAGAAAAACTAACTGATCAGCCAATAATTTATTCCGACCCCCGACGGGCAAGCTTCAGCTATCACTTCAACCAGAACTGAGTTTTTTCTGCTTTCTTGGCCATGGCCGAAAAACGCTTGGCCACCTGGGCAAACATATTTTCATAAAGTGTAATAATCTCCAGCGCGTGATCATCTTTCAGTGAGTCAAGCACTGCATAGGAAACTTCAAGTATTTCTGTTTTTTCACGGGCCTCAACTTTGGCCTGACGTGGTTGTTTCGTAAACAGAGCAAACTCCCCGAAATAGTCGCCGCCCTGCATAATTCCAACGTCTCGCTCATTTTTCCGCATAAACTTAACAGCAGCCGCCGTTCCGCTGAGCATGAAATAAATATTTCTATCACTCTCAGCTCCTTCCTCAAAAACAACATCCCCGTTCTCCAGGCGAAGCAACTTACCGTTTTCCGCCATCGCACGTAAAACTTCAGTACTAATACCATCCATAAGTGTCATATCTTCCAATTTTTTAACAATATTATCTATCACGATACTGCCTCCCGTTCTTTAAACTGAATCTCCCTACTACTTAAATAATATACTCGAAACAGAGGAAAATCAAAAAATAAATAGCGATGAACAATTACAGGTTATCTACATCCCAGCAAACCGGCTGGGCAAAAAAGGTTCTATGCCATCTGGCAGAGTTTTCTCTACCATACAGCTACGAATCCAATCCGCCGTTATCGGAGTCAGCAAAATGCCGTTTCGGTAGTGGCCGGTGGCAAAGTAAAGGTTATCGGTCACAGCGCTGGGACCGATTACGGGCATTGAATCCAGAGATGCGGGACGATGACCAACCCAGGTTTCCAGATAGGGCTGGGTTCTAATCGACGGCAACACCTCGGCGGCCGCGAACAATAGATCATAAGCTCCGCCAACCCGACTCCGGCGCTCAAATCCTTTCTCCTCCATACTGGCTCCCAGCAAAAATCTATCCGGATAATGGGGCACGCAGTAAACATCAGGAGTTTGAATAACACAGCGGGGAGAAAAATCGGGACTGATACCCACGGCCACTGCCTGACCTTTAACCGGGCGCACGGGCATGGTGTCGGCTGGCTTCAAACCGGGCAGCATTCCGGACCAGGCCCCGGCGGCCACGACCACACGGGAGGGATTTATTTCAAGTAATAAAGTGCGGAGCAACTCCACCCGCCCGTCTTCGCCATATTCTATTTTCACAACCGGATCATTGGTGTGGATTTCGACGCCACGTCTTTTGCAGAGCCGGGCCAGGGCGGCTGAAAATTTTCTATTATCTATTTTTTCTTCACTTTCGACAAAAATACCGGCCCCCACATTATCAGCCAGCAGTGGTTCTTTCATTTTCAACTGACGGGAGGATAATTTTTCTGCCTGCAGCCCGATACGCCGCTGATATTCATAAAGGCGTTCGAGATCACTGGCCTGGCGGGGCTGAAGAGCAACAAACAAAGTACCGTTACGGCGATAATCAAGCTGGAACCCGGTTTCGGCGGCCAGACGCTCAGCAAACTCTTTGTAGCGGGCCAGGCTCTTAACCCCCAGTTCCAGCATCTCCAGCTCTTCAAATTCAAGCTCCATTATCGGAGCCAGCATCCCTCCGGAAGCATGCGTGGCTTCACGGCCGAGATTATCGCGCTCGATCAAAACAACCCGCCGGTAATCCTCCGTCAGCCGGGCGGCAATCGCCATCCCCATACAACCGCCACCAATTACCACCACATCCGCTTCAAACATCTCAATCCGCTCCGCAAGTCATAGAACACAGTTTATAGTTCATCGCTTATAGATAATAGTCAAGGGTCAAGGGTCAAAACCATAAGTCAAACTCAATGGAGTCCGGCTCGCACTGTTCTTACACATCCTTGTGTTCGCAGCATCAGCACATCCGTGTGCATCCAGCACTCAATCGGGAACCACCAGTGAGAACTCTGGGGTTTCCCCGCAACTCCCCGATTGAGTGCTGGACCGGAATGACAATCAAAATCTAAAAATCCCTCCTCCACTCCTCGTATTTGTTTTTTCTCGATTTTCCCCTTGTCCGGTTTTACATTTCCGGCTGTTTCAAAACCGCACCTTTGTCCGCGCTGGCCACGAGGGCGCGGTAGCGGCCCAGGTAACTGCGGTTGAGCAGTTTACGTTCCGGCTGTGGGGCGGGTTCCCGATTGAGAAAATCTTCGTTTTTAACTTCCAGTGTTTTTTCATAGAGGTTTATGGAAACGATATCTCCGTCGCGTAGTTTGGAAATCGGTCCTTCGTGGGCCGCCTCCGGGGTGATATGACCAATACAGTGGCCGCGGCTCCCACCGGAGAAACGTCCGTCGGTAAGCAATGCAGTGGAATCTCCAAGCCCGCTTCCCATCAGATTGGCGGTAGGGGCCAGCATCTCGCGCATTCCCGGGCCACCGCACGGGCCTTCGAAACGGATGACTATTACCGAACCGGGCTCCACATCATGATTCAATATGGCCTCGTTGGCAGCCTCTTCGCTGTCAAAAACACGGGCCGGACCCTCATGAATCCACATGTTTTCATCAACAGCAGCTGATTTGACTGCCGCTCCGCGGGGGGCGAGGTTTCCGAAAAGCACTCTCAAGCCTCCCTGCTTGGAATAGCAATTGTCAAGGGTGCGAATTACTTCGTCGTCAGGCTCTCGGGCCCACTCGGCTATTTCGGCTGTGTTTTTGCCACTCACCGAGGGCGTGGAGGGATTCAAAAGGTCCCCTTTCAAAAGCTCTTTCAGCACAGTTGAAACGCCACCCACTCTATCCACATCTTCCATGTGGTAGTTTGAGGAAGGAGACACTTTACAGAGCGTGGGAGTTTTTTCGGCTATCCGGTTAACCTTTTCCAAGGAATAACCCAGCCCCGCCTCGGTGGCCACGGCCAGACCGTGCAAAAGCATATTTGTCGAACAACCCATGGCCAGACCAACCGCAAAAGCATTGTCGAATGCCTGTTCGCTCAAAAAATCGCGCGCAGTTTTCCCATCTTTTATCAAACGTATAATTTGAGCACCGGCTTCACGGCCCAGGGCCTCGCGATCACGACTTTTAGCAAGAGCGGTGCCGTTACCCGGCAGACCAAGTCCCACCGATTCCGTGAATGTGTTCATGGAGTTGGCCGTGAACATCCCGCTGCAGGAACCGCAGCTCGGGCAGCCCGATTTTTCCAGTTCCACAAGTTCATCCTCTGTTATCTCCCCTTCTTTCAGGGCAGCCACACCTTCAAAAACAGAAATCAGATCGACCGACTCACCGGCGGATGTTTTACCGGCCGGCATCGGTCCGCCACTGCAAAAAACTGTGGACACATCCAACCTGGCGGCAGCCATGAGCATCCCCGGGACCACCTTGTCACAGTTAGGGATACAGATTAGACCGTCAAACCGGTGGGCTTCCACCATGGATTCGACTGTATCAGCAATCAGCTCCCGGCTGGGCAAAGAATATTTCATACCACTGTGGCCCATGGCAATCCCATCACAGATGGCTATTGCATTGAACTCAAAAGGAACACCACCCGCCTCGCGGACGGCTTCCTTTATTGTTTCAGCAAATTTATTCAAATGAACATGACCGGGCACCACTTCGGTGAAAGAATTAGCAATTCCGATAAACGGTTTGTTAAAATCTTTGTCCTTTACCCCTACCGCCCGCAGCAAAGAACGCTGGGGAGCTCTCTGGGTTCCTTCTTTAACCTGCAAACTTCTCAATTTATCTTGGCTCATATTTTTACCTCCGGAAACATTTTTTTATTATGTAACAATTGTAATTAATAAGACGGATTAGCGCAAAGAAAGCAAGGAAGAAAAAAACAAAAAAAATTAAATTTTCAGGAATATTCAGAAGAAATAACTGTTTAATACAATGGGTATTTAAAAAAACATGAACTACACAATTTTTTTGAAGGAGTGGTAACTATGACTATGTTACGACGTCGCACACCTTTTGGAGGCCTGCTTGATCTCGAAAAAAAGCTGGAGGATCTGTTCGCCGCCGGCGATGGTGAAGAAAGTTCTCTCACCGCCTGGCGCCCGCGCGTAGATGTCTTTGAAGAAGGGAACAATATCGTTTTTGAATGCGAGGCCCCCGGAATCAACAAAGAAGACATCGACGTCAGCATCGAGAACAACCGGCTGACTATCAGCGGTGAACGCCGCGAGGAGAAAACCATTGAGGAAGATGAGCGCAACTACTACCGTTCTGAACGACTCTTTGGTTCTTTTCAGCGAACATTCACTCTACCTGAAGGAGTGGATGCCGAACAGGTAAACGCTCACTTCAAAAACGGCGTCCTCAGAGTTGAGCTGCCCAAGGCGGCAGAAGCCAAGAAGAAGTCGATCGAAATTCGCTGAGATTTTGATCGGTAACTCTGAATCAAAAGCGGCCGGCCACAGAGCCGGCCGCTTTTCTATGTACAGTATCGGATAAATAGAAGTTTGTATTCAGGCAGCCTCAGTTCCAACCTTCACAAACACTTCTTTTACATTTAAACGCCGTAACCTATAAATATGTCGCGGCGAAACGCAGGTGTCAGTGGAGTATATAAGATGTCGCTGACAGCGCACCGGGCGGCTTAAAACCATTCCAACATCAAGCTGCTCAATGTATAATTGTTTTTCCATAATATTTATCACCAATAGCATTATCGACAAAAACACAAAGAAACTTCAACCGTAAGAAAACCAACAAGGAACAACTGCAAAACCAATGTCAACAATTGATTACGACCCAGGCCGCAAAAGGACACAGCGAATAGTAAAGCAAGATCCGATTAACTGAGGTAGTTTTTCGGGCGGGTTTAACTTGGAACATGCAACTTGCAACCTGTAACTGATTTGTAGAGGAGCTGTTTTGATTGGATATACCCGAGGGATTATTGCTGGGCTTTCATGCTTCTATAGCCGGAGGAATCGATAAAGCCCCCGAACGACTGGCCACATTGGGATGTCCTACAGGCCAGATTTTTACAAAAAGCAACCGACAGTGGCAGGCGCGGCCGTTCGCTGAAAATGAAATTAGAAAATTTAAAAAGAACGCCCGGGAACTTTCCGGCCCCGTGGTCGGACATACCGCTTACCTGATCAACCTCGCCAACTCTAAAAAAGAAAACCGCAAGAAATCAATCGCCGGGCTGATTGTGGAAGTTGAGCGGGCCGACAAGCTGGGCCTCCCTTACCTGGTTTTACATCCCGGACTGCATGTGGGGGCCGGGGAAAAAGAAGGACTGAAATTAATCGCCGCGGCCCTCGACGAAGTTCACGAAAAAACCGGCACGGCAGAGACAAAAATTCTGCTTGAAGTTACTGCCGGGCAGGGCTCGGCGCTGGGCTACAGTTTTCAGCAGATGGCACAAATTCGCGAAAAAACAGCCAATCCCCAGCGACTGGCCTACTGCCTGGACACCTGCCACATGCACGCCGCCGGCTACCGGT
>CAYTSZ010000024.1:0-15028 GCA_964440635.1 uncultured bacterium | reverse complement strand
ATCGTGAGTAAAATAGTAATAGTGAAAACCGGTAATTCAAAAGTAATATAGGAATAGGTAAAACAAAACCAAATTCGTATTAGCAGAAATTAAATTTAATGAACTGGTTGAACACTATTGCACTGTTTCAGATAAATCATCGTCCGAGGCCGATTACTTCGACGATGACACACAAGAATATATCGAAATTTTATTGCACCAAACTATAGTATGCTTATTACATTAAACTAAAGTAGCGTTAGGAGGTCATCATGGCCGAATTCTTAGCTGACACTCTGGAAAAAGCCAAAGACCTGGCTAACAAAAATGACAACATCATTCGTTCAGAGGATCTAACCCGACGCGAACGGGAACGTCTGATAGAGGAAGATTTTCTCTATCCCATTATCCGGGGCTGGTATTTACTGGTATCTAACACCATACGTCCCGGCGATACAACCGCATGGTATGGCAACGTCTGGAACTTTATAAAACAATACCTGAACGAACGATTCGGCGCAGGCTACTGCCTCTCACCTGAAACCTCACTCTATCTCCACTCCCAGTCCGAAACCATTCCTATACAAATTGTCGTAATCACGTCAAAGGGTGGTTCAATGACCCTGGACCTTCCCGGAAATAGTTCGGTCGTTTTGTACAAAGATATCAATGCCATACCCAATAACAGAGTCGAAATTCACGGGCTGCAGTGTTACCCGCTCGCCCTATCCTTGATTCGACTCAGACCAAAATATTATAAAAATCATCAACTCAACGTCGAACTCGCGCTCAGGCAGGTCGATTTTGACAATTTGCTTCGAACGCTTCTAACCGAAGGTAACCAAAAGGCAGCCGGTCGCTTAGCCGGTGCTTACCAGTCTATGAACCAACTGGAGAAAGCCCGGGAAATCTGCCAGACCATGCAAGCGGCGGGCTACGACGTCGAACCATCAAACCCTTTCGGCAAAACGCCTGCAAAAATTCATCGATCAACCCTCCCCGCTTCACCGGCGGCCGCGCGAATTGAACTTATGTGGGATTCCATGCGAGAACCTATTCTTAAATTATTCCCCGACGACCCCGGTCTCCCAGAACAACCGGCAAACTATTTCAGTGCAATGGAAGCCGTATATACACAGGATGCTTATCATTCGTTGTCGATCGAGGGATACCAGGTCACGGAAGAACTGATTGAACGTGTCCGAAAAAATCAATGGGATCCGGACAACCATCCGAATGACGAGAACCAAAAAGAGGCCCTCGCCGCCAAAGGATATCAGTACACTTTCGAAGCTGTGGAGGATTCCGTCAGAACTATTTTCGAAGGAAAAAACCCGGGTGACGTCTTAGAACAGGACCACCAGACCTGGTTCAGGGAGTTATTCAAACCAATGGTTACCGCCAATATTTTAGAACCGACCTCCCTGGCCGGTTACCGCAATCAACCTGTTTACATTCAGAACGCCCGCCATGTCCCACCGCGCCACACCAATGTAACCGATATGATGGACGTTTACTTTAAAAAATTAAAAAAAGAAAAACATGCCAGTGTCCGAGCCGTCCTGGGTCATTTTGTTTTCGTCTACATTCATCCTTACATGGACGGAAACGGGCGAATGGGACGATTTATAATGAATGCCATGTTTGCTTCGGGCGGATTCCCCTGGTTGGTAATTAAAAAATCTAAACGGGATACCTACATGGAAACTCTCGAATCCGCTTCAAGCGATCATAACATCGAACCGTTTGCTTTATTTATACGGGATTTGATGAAGGAGTAATCCCTGAAACAGGCCCGGAACCGAATCCAACAATCCGTGGAGGAAACCGGAAAACGGCTCGGGATGAAACCCGCTTATACCTCCAATCCCTATCGCGTTGTTGAAGATTTAGTCACTCGGGGTGACATCTTCAAAAAATACCTAAAAGTTGTTTCATCTTTGAAACAACTCTGGTCTGGATATCGTGAAGATAATCGGCATAACTGTAACGTCCCTAATTAATTCCGTGTAATCTTTTGAATTGAGGCCCTAAGTGAGTAACACGGAGCGTGGGACGGGGAGCAAGGAGAAAAGCCCAAAAGGCAAAAGTAAGTAGCGGAAAGCTGCGGCCGGTTGCAAAATAAATAAATTAAAAACCAGAAAAATAGTAATAGTGAAAACCAGTAATTAAAAAGTAATATAGGAATAGATAAAACAAAAACAAATCCGTATTAGCAAAAATTCAGTGATGATTTAACATAATTATTAAGATAACACTGGCTTTTTATGGTCATGTCCCTCATATTTCTACTCTACTCTACTATCACTTATTTTTCAGTTTTTGTAACTCATTAATTCTCAGTTTAAAAAATTAATGTAAATACCATTAAACCCCATAACCCAACTGGCGCGCCAATCATAATAGCCCCGTTAATTGCCATGATTTTATAAAGAAGCTTCTTATTTTTTACAATATTTCTGCGGCGAATAAGTGAATAAAAAACAACATCCGCACCCTCACGGATAAATAGATAAAACAACAAGAGCCACAGGGAAGTGAAGGCAATCGGCAGATCAATCGTAGCCAGCAAAATAAGTTCTGCACGCGTGTTGACCCAGTTCATCGGGAGAAAAAGCATTTGAACCAAAACCGGCATAACACCTAAAAACGTGATTATAAAATGTATCCAGCTGCGATGAATAATATATCGGGAAAATTCGCTCTTATGTTTCAGGAGGGAAATCATCCATATGACATAAAATCCAAACAGAATGGCGATAATGGTACAGCGTAAACCCCACAGAGCCCACTCGCCAGCGGAAGGACTGGCAACTTCAAACAGGTAATAAATTCCGGACAGTAACAACAAACTCAGAAAAAATTTATTTAACAAAACAAGAATTCCCTTTTATAAGTTTTAAAGCATTTTCCAAATTTTTTAAACAGTATCGAATCGGGTAACAAAGCTTGTTTGATGATTGGATTTCTTAGTTTCACCTCCCTTTCTGGAAAACCCCTCCCTTCTTCTTTATCCTTATATACGGCTTTTATCGGTCCTGTTTTTACACAAACTTCGCCCTCTAAGATCAGTTTTCTATAAACTCCCGCATTTCTTCGGCCTTTTCTTGAAGTGACGGTATCCGTTCAATTCTCCGCAGAATCCGAACCGCTCCGTTCTCGTCCCAGGATAAATAATGACCGGCGGCCATCATAAAAAGGAATTCCGGCCGCCGCGCGCGGGTAAAAAGTTTTTCTGAAGCGTCGGCAAGGTCGGCGGGATTATTTTCAGCCAGGTAATAATCACTCAGAACACTCCCCATGATCGCGGGAACATGGTCATATTCACCTGTAATCCTTTCAAATATTTCCTTCGCGGCGGCGTACCTCTCCATATCAAGGTTAAGCTTGGCCGTGAGATAGGCAACAGACGGATTGAAATTATTTTCCAGATAACCTTCGAGTTCCTTGATTATCTCCTTTACTTTTTTTTCATAAAGGGCAGGTCGAGAGTCAGCATAGGTGCTCCTATAAAGCAGAAGAGGAGCGGTAAGGCCCTCTAAGTCGCCGGTCTGTTTCCAATACTCGAAGAAAAGATCCTCAGCCTGTTCCGCTTCCCCCGCGAAAAATAGATTCATTCCCTGATAATAATAGAGAGGCGGTACCGTAACATCGATAAGTTCTTCGGCGGTGCGAAGATTCGATTTGCCCTTTTCAATCAGTTCTTTTTCTTCTTTCCGAAGACGCGCAAGACTTTGTAACATCGTAACCCCTTCTTCGGAAGAAGTCGATAATTCACGCAAAACAGAAAGATATGCTTTCCCCGTATAAAGGGTGCCCAGCGAGGCGGCCGCGAAAAAATCTTGAGGGGCTTCTCTCCGATACATCACAGCGGCTTTAAGAACCCTATCAGCTGTCATTTTTTCAAGATAATCCCCCACGGAGGCCTGGCCCTTACGCCTGACCGATAACTGATATTCACTTAATTTACTCGCCAAACAATAATGGAAATAATCTTTGTATACACGGGCGGAAATATCATTTTTCTTTAACAGGGCATCGAAGGCCCGGTCCCCTCTCTCTTTCCAGAAAGCAAGAGAAGTGTCGTCGCGGGCGTATTTCATAACCGATGCGTAAAGCCGGGAATCACGAGGGTATTTTTCATTTAAGCGACGATATAGAGCGTCTCCTTCATCTTCCAGTCCGAAGTCAGAATATATTTCCGCAAGGGCTATCGACGCCTCGATATTATCGGTATCGTTTTCCACTATTCGCTTGTATAAGTTTCCCGCAGCAATGAACAAGCTGTCCGAACGATCCTTTTCCCCAAGGAGAGATAAGTGAAAACCTTTCTGGCGATAGAACGCGGCCATTCTCTCCTTATCATTGGATATATCGATCCCAACCTCAATTTTCGCCAACCTTTCCTCGTGATCCACGTAAAGTCGGGTATCATAGATAAAAGGAGTATAGTTCCATCGCATCATAACATTGGCCGGGGGAATTTCGATCAAATCAAGAATTTCCCTGCGCTTTTCCTTTTGCTTCTCGGTAACTTCCGATAATACCTTTCCCGTTTCCGCATCCACCCGAAAAACCTTCCGCTTCTCATTAACTACAATAAGATCACCTTTTTGGATGACTAACCGGGTAATATAGACATTCCGGACATCTTTCTCCAGGAGAGGATAATATCCCGCTTTATATATTTTCTTCTTCCAGACGACTTCCCCCGTTGATGTATCCTCCGCCACGACTACGCCCATTTCCTCGTGGGGAGCCCTGTAAAGAAGGCCTTCATGGGCAACGGGCTCCACAGGATCAGGGGGAAGCCTTTTACCCTCCACGGGCACCGCCACCATAAAGGCGGCCAAAACGAGAAAAAAAGTGATAACCGGCAGTTTCATATCGAAAATCAAATCCTTATATATTGAGCCTCATTTGTCCCTTCCCGGGAAGATAAGTGATCTTTCTACAAAACAAAAATTTGATTTTAAAAATCTTATTATATTTTTTATATTTCCAGTATAGACAGCCCCAGACAAACAAACAAGGAATAATCAGACTGTGGTTTCGGCACTTTTTATCAAAAAAGGCAAGGCTTATTTTTTCCATCATATTTTCTCCATAAAGCTTATATCCCCGCTAATTCCCCCGCTTCTCTCCCTCCGACATATCACTACCAGTTCAGCATTCACATTCATAAACCGAAGATACGGTCCGGTTGGCGAAATCGGGACATATGGTGTATTCTTTATTCAACTAAAGAAAGTAAATGGAGACGAACATGAATAAATATCTAATACTGATTGCGGCAGTGGTTTTGTTTGCGGCAGGGTGCACCTCTTCAGAAGATTATATCCTGATAGAAGAACCCGGGGCGTTGAAGAAACACGCGGGAGAAAATGTTATCGTAACTGGAAATATATCCAATATAATCTGGCAGCACATTATGGGACACTTCGAGGAATACCCCTACGACTACTACTTCGACATCGGCGATTCACAGATCGTCATCTACAGCAAAAAACCTATAAACACCGATAAGACGATCAGGGTTTACGGCGAAGTCGTCGAAATTTCCGGCAAGGCCAAGGGTGACCCCCGCAAAGATTACAGTGAATATCACATCCTGGTGGATGACTGGGAGAAAATTTAAATCTTCCAGTTTTTAAATTCCAGCAGACGTGAAAGGGAACGTCGCCCCAAAAACACTCGGTCGCTTAAGCTCCCAGCACAGGTTCATAACCCTGATTGGCACGGTTTTAAAACTTGCTCGACACAACTATCTTATCTCACCCGATTTCGGGTCGATTTGAAACTATTTTATTGACTGAACAGTAGAGGCGGTAGGGCGGAGCGGGAGAACTTGGGAGCATGGGAGCGGAAGGGCGAAAGGCTAACACGAGCAGGCGAAGATGAGAAGATGCGATTGGGCGAAGAGGCGCAACGGCAACTTCAAAGGCTTTTGACCACGAATTTGCACGAATGAATAAAACACAGGCGGAAGGCTGCGATGAGCCCAATTAAGAATTAGGTAAAATCAGAAAATAATTAAAAAGGGGGCGGAGGTTGAAAGTTGAAAGTCTCTGCGGTTTATCACCGGCAGCGGGGCGCGGGTTTTAAGCCGGTTTCTCCGGGTTTGCGTCTTTATTCTTAAACTGCTCGGTTAATTTTTTGACTTCCCTGTCGAAGTCGCTTTCGAATTGGCGATCCTGGATGACACGGAATTTTTCGTACTCTGATTCCGCCAGCTCCTTTGCCACTTTCGCTGACACTTTCCCGGAGTCGTTTAAAATTTCGTATTCGTTGAATTCCAGAAACGCATCGAGCCGCTGCTTCCAGTCGGCCATGGTCATTGCCTGCCGGCGCTCGGCCTGTAGTTCGGCATAATCGAGGTACATGGTCACGATCCGGTTTAGTTCACGCAGCTCGTTTTCCTCGAGGTAGTTTTTGGCAACACTTACGTCGGATTTTAAGATTTTCCCTTCCGGCGCATCTTTCCAGGTTTTTAATCCCATCTTTGGTTTATCACTATCGGCACGATCCTTGATAATTTCCGCGGCGGTATGCCCGGTGATCGCCCAGTGCAATTTGTTTTGAACGGTAGCGTAAAATTCCTGGGTGACAGGAGAATCGGGATCGTAATCGATGGAACACTGGGCGTAGATGTCGGTGATTTTTTGATAAAACCGGCGTTCCGATGCCCGGATTTCACGGATTCTCTCAAGCAATTCGTCAAAGTAATCTTTCCCAAAAAGCTGTTCCCCCTGTTTCAATCTTTCATCATCCATAGCAAACCCTTTGGTCAAATACTCTCTAAGCGTATTCGTTGCCCATTTTCTAAACTGAGTGGCCTGATATGAATTTACGCGATAACCAACGGAAATAATGGCATCCAGGTTGTAATATTCGAGTTCCCTGGTAACTTCGCGGCCACCTTCATTTTGAACTGTTCGGTATTTCCGAACAGTTGACTTGCGCTCTAACTCACCACTCTCATAAATATTGGAAAGATGCTCGCTAATTGTTGATTTAACAACATCAAACAACTTCCCCATCCCCTTTTGAGTCAACCAGACGGTTTCATCTTGGAGATGAACTTCAACTTTTATATTTCCTTCCCCTGAGGTATAAAACAAAAATTCGGAATCTTTTGGTTTTAATTGATCATTTTTTTTATTCAATTTCCTCTTTCCCCTTTCTTATTTTTCGCCGGTAACAAAATATTTAGACAGGATGACTTCACGGAGGATGTGCAAAGAAGCTACCAAACCGGAGTCCGGATCGGTGGTGGAGAAAGTCAAGTCGGTATTCAGCGCTGTTTCAGCCATATAGCCGTCCTCCCCTATCTGGAATTTAAATTGTGTAAATTATATCTTACTCGATTTCGGATCGATTTGAAACGATTTTAATGACTTCACAGCAGTGCTCACACAGTTTCCAGTTTTCTGTTTAAAGTTACCAGTTAATAAGTAGCGGGGCGCGGGGGAAAGGCTAAGAAGAAGAGACGCTGAGGCACGGAGGTGGCGGGGAAAAGTCAAAAGATTTATGGACCACGAATTAATAAAGAAACGGCGGAAGGCTAAGACGAGCGGGCGGAAGGGCAAGGTCAACTTCAAGATGGATTCCGGCTCGGTGGCCGGAATGACGGATGTTTTTGGAAGTGTTACCTCGTTACCCCGTTACTTAGTTCCTTCGTCACTCAGTCACCTAATCACTTCGCCAGACATTTTTCCGCCAGTAACCAGCAACCAGGAACTGTTTTTATTGAAAACCGTATGCTTTGTGGGCCTCGTCTATGGGCAGGATATCTGTGACTCGGACTTGCTGTTTTTGCTCTAAAATTTCGTAAAAGGCTGTATACGTTCTTCCGATATGCAGCCGGTAGCGCTGTTTACCGCGAACCGGCAGTTTTTCTTTATCTCCAATCCCCCTGGACGGGTATGGATGTTTTAGTTTGGAAAGATTTTTCTGGCAGATCCGCCGGCTCTTTTTATCCAGGCTGCGGACAAATGTGGCTGCCTCTTTTGTTAACAGGACCTTATAGGTCTTCAAGCGACACCATTTCTTGTTCATCCATTTCTCTGACTTCATCCATTCGCTCGGCCAGCTCGGCACGGTTGGCCTTCTGGATCAGCTCTTTTAGAAGCTCATCGTAAGTTTGCCCGGCCTGTTTCATAGCGCCCAGCTCTTCCCAGCGTTTTTTAGAAACCGGTATCCTCTTCTCCATAACCATTGTTATCATCCTTTCTGTATTTACAATATAGCACATATTTACAGTATGTGCAATTATCCGGAAACGCAGATAGACTGAGGCGAAGATGTGGAGAGGCACAACGGCAACTTCAAAGGCTTTTTACCACGAATTGCACTAATCTGTACGAATGAACAAAGTTTGCGGCGACTGCCGGGTAAAATTATTTTTTTGTCAGCAAAAACCCAGGGGGGAAAGAACAACTAATAAGAGCGGGATGGTGGAAATTCCGGGCGGAAAAAAGTGCAGATACTACAGCTGCAAACCATCCGGTCGGGGTTCGAACACTTTTTCCGGTACAAACCGACTGCACAAACAGACTCCAAATTCAATGATTCTCCAATCGGCTGACTGGAATCCGGAAATAACTATTTTAAATTTCTTGCATCGGAAAGTTTGATTAAGCTACACTGGTATCAATGATCACTCATGATTTTATTGTTTTTCGGGAGAATATTTATGGATAAAATTAGCAGCTTACGGATTTTCCTGCTAACTGTTTATAGTTTCCTCGCCGGCCTTATCTTTGCCAGTTTTTATCCCCTCTTACCTGCTTATCGACCTGTTTTCTGGCCGGTTGTCTCTCTACTGTTTCTAACAATTATAACTCTTTTTTATAAACGAATTTTTCTCAGAAAAACTACTTTTTGCCCCTCATA
Organism: uncultured bacterium; assembly: GCA_964440635.1. Classification (GTDB taxonomy): domain Bacteria; phylum T1Sed10-126; class T1Sed10-126; order T1Sed10-126; family T1Sed10-126; genus CAYTSZ01. The sequence goes on along the minus strand of CAYTSZ010000024.1, from coordinate 6,154 downwards.
TTGTAAAAAAACAATATTAAGGAGCTAACATGTACCTGTTTTTTACCGTAATAGGGCTAATGATTATAATTATGGTGCTGCGACCGCTGCTCTCGGAAAGACCTGCGGTGGATTATCAGGACAATTTTAATCTTCCCCCCTTAGATACCAGTTCCGACAGCAAGGAGTGGCCGCTGATTGCCGAAAGCACTCGGGAGCAGAATATTTACCTGCTAAAAGCAAAACTGGAATCCGAAAATATCCCGGTAATTGCAGAAACAAATTACTTGAATAGAATATACGGACCCCTGGATTTCCTCCCTAACCAGCTTTTCGTTAAACCGGAGTTTGAAAAAGAAACCCGGCAAATAATTAAAGAAATCGGTATGGGAAAATTATTAATCTGAATCGACTCTCACAATTACCGATTACTTAAGGATAGAGGCTAAGTCAGAATAGAAGTCAAGCAAACGTAATGATCGATTTTGAACCTGTGTATGCGATAGCAAGGTAAGAACCAGGCTATAAAAAATTTCCAGGTCGGTCGTCAACCCAAAAAGTCCAATCAATGCCGGGGTATTGTCCCACCGAAGCCGTCCCTCAGCCAGCTAAAAAACGGGAATAAGTACGGCCCACAATATCATAGTAAAAGAAATATAATCGACAAACTCAGCCAGTGCTGAGTGATGGGACAAGAGGAGAACCAGCGAAAAATTAATCACCAGTAGGGGGTCTTGCCCGCCGTGGGTTTCCAGCCATCGAACGCCAGCTCGGACAAGGACTCGAAAAACACCTCAGGCTGAAAAAAACTGCCGTCAGGGAAAAATCATATTTCAGTCTCCTCACAATTCTCGGTATATTCAACTGAACAAAAAACCGTACAACGTAAGCTGCGAACGATCATGAATTAGAATTGGTTTCTACTTAAAGATCAAGAGGTTTTGCTTGACCGGGGAGATGAGCGGGATTTATCTTATTGTTCCTCTCCCATCCGGGGGGAGGAGATTTTGAAAGTTTCTTCAAGAAACACCGGGTATTGAATGGCTGGTTACTCTCCTCACGTCCACAGCACCGGGCCGAGCACACCGAAACCCAGCGCCGGTAAAAAGAGAAACACAAAACACAGTGCCAGTCGGATTTTGATCGCCCACACGTCCTCCGCCGGGACCATGTTCCCCTCCGCCAATGCTTCCGGCCCAAAAATCTGGTAGGTTCTCCCGATCCAATAACACCACGCCGTCGTACCGATGGATAGAATTATCCAACCGGTTAGGGGTACCACATCTTCGGAAAATCGAACATGCCGGGATTCCCATAGCATGGAAAATATGGGCACACCCCATGCTCCGATGATGAGAAGAATAATATTCCTTTTCATCATTTCGACTTCCGAACCATCGGAGTCTTGCTCAGTCATCATTTCAAGCCTCCTTAAAACATGCTGGCAATCTACAGGGCAATGGGCACCAGCACCGCTATACCGATAAGAATAAAGACAACAGGAACGATCACGGCATCCATCGCCCGAGTAACGGTATGATATTTCCCGCGAGTGCCGTTTGACTGTATGAAAACACCTTCACAGCCAGCAGAAAAAACCTGGCGAGCCGGAAAACCAGGCGACCTGATCCGCCCTCCCGCTGGTGCGCAGCAGAGTTCCCGTCATCAAGTAGTCCCAAAATAAAACGGGGATCACTCTCAGAAACCAGATAAATATTTCCTTTCTAACACTTTCATTGTACGAGCTATTGTGACATGTTTGGGAGGCTGAAACAAGATATTTTTCTCCTCTTTTTCTTATATCCTCTCCCCGCATTTTAACATACATGGCTTCTTCTCCTTCGTTCTTGCACATCACCCTTTATCGGCACCCATTTACAGCAGTATACCCCGGTTCTTGAATACTAAAAAAACTCAGCAGACATGAAAAACCCCTCTCCTTAGGCGGTCAGACAAAGCGGGACAACTCGGTGAAAAATTCACGGTTGCATCGAAAATATGGCCGAAAATGTTTGGGAATGGCGAACACAAACTGGCGATGGGAAACATCCGCAAAAACATTCTCTACAAGGTGGTTGGCAGGGTTCAATTTCCACTTCTGGCGGTCCTTCCTGCGCCCTTCTCGGCGCACACATTTTTTTACCTCCATTTCCGGAGAACACCCTCTCCTCCAGTCCTTCATAGCTTCCGGCTTTTCAAACTTAAAAGCTGCCTTTACGTTTGTACTGGAAAAAGATGACATTGCTCGACCGACCAGTTTAAACGATAAGGTGAGGTTTATTGTGTCTTTCGCACGGTTAAACTCGGAGGATCATCAAACCGTTTTTCACTCTCAGGTGATTTTATAACGAAAGTATCCGAATAATTCTTGATTTGAAAAGTCTTGTTGGACAGTTCATCGGTGGGAACATTGTCTGATTCGTAACGAGCGTTGTTTTCGTGAATCCATTTCAGCATTGTTAGCTTGGTGCGAACGCTTGCCGTATCTCTAATCGAGGAGAAAATTTGGGGGAAGGCCGCCGAGTAGATAATTTTTCCGACCGGATTTTCCAGCATGTGAAGAGAAAACGGGTGACTCCAGTTTTTCAGTCGCTGGTTCAGTTTTGATTCGATGTTTTCAAGACGTGATTCAACACGATGAAAAGGCTCCGGGTACAAAACGGCGAGCTGATAAAAGGAGTCGTGAATATATCGCCGGGTTTTCCAGTAGTCGTATAACGGACCGGTAGAAACAAACAGACGACCAGCGCTCGAATTGATAAGCTGACCGAGGTTTTGTCTTTTGCGCTTCATATCCTTTAGAATTTGTGCGAGGGAATAATACTCGTAGGCTATTGCCTCTTTTCCGACCGGTCCGAGGTTTTGTTTCGCTGAGTCGAGATGGTTAAGGAATTCTTCACTGGTCTGGGCGTGTAACGCTGGTCTTCGGGCTGAATGTTTTACAACTTTTGAAATTACCGCTAGATTGACAAGATGTTCAATGAGCGTTGAACTGTATTGAAGCTTTTTGTCCAGGGCTTTCCACATCAACAAATTATTCTGCCTGGCTTTTTCTATTTGACCGTTTTGAAGGGCGCGTTCTATCTCGAGAAGTTCAAGATCAAACAGTTTAATCAGTGGTATGACCTGCGGGACTTTCCCCTTCGGCCCAAGCTCTTTTTTGGGAAACGCAACGTGATGGTTCCCTATGAATTGTAGAATTTCAGCGCGAGCTTCCCGCGTATTCTGTTCAACCTTACCTGTTTTTTTATTAAGAACGTACTCTTCTATATTTTTTTCAACCCCTTCGTCCGCTGAGTCAATGACAGTTTCGTAATTTTCTTTCCATTTTACCAGCCGATCCCAGTAACGGTAAAAATTCTTTTCTGCTGATTCGGATGTTTCCGATAACGTCAGTTGATCCTCGAATGGCTCGCCGGCGGGATAGTTCATTGGAAGGATGACGAGCGTGTAAAATAGGAGCGGAAGGGTAATCAGAAAGCCCAGCCCCAATACTGCCCAAACACCATACTTCCTGAACCCATTCAGCCGAACGCGATAAAACAAATACGTTCCATTTAGAACAAGCAGAATCAAACCTACCCAAAAAATCGGCCCAAAAAACGCGAAAACTCCCGTCATAAACAAGTCCACACACAGGCCAATCATAATCAATCCGTTTATAATCCAGATCAGTACGGTTAAAATCTTGAGTTCCTTCGATATGAGATTCATACCAAACTACCTCCGTTTGAATCACTGCCTTAGAAGACATATTTTTCTGTTTTTGTCGTAAATTTAATCTGGACACCATGTAACAAAATAAGAATTTCCTTTTCAAAATTCTTATTTTATCCCAATTATATACAGTTCCCAGGCGAACAACCAAAAATTATTCGGGCTGTGTTTTCGGTATTTTTTATCTTACAGGTTTCCTCTCCCTCCGACGAATCAATACCAGTTCAGTATTGACATCCATAAACGGATGCCGATTAAATGTTGTAGTAATAATAAAATCCAACATCATAATATTACATTGAAACTCCCTACATTCTAAGCCAATGGATTATTATTCTTTTTCCAAGCTCTGCTTCTGTTTTCCAGGGATTTTTAGGGGCGTGGTATTTCATTCTTTCAGTCGGAGGGTTCGGCTATGAGCTTTTCCTCGGTTTTGTCGCCGGATAGTTTTTCGAGGCGCCGGGCAATTTCTGCTCTTTCCTCAAGGCCGTCAAGATACAGATCGCCACGGCCGGCCAGGATTCCCAGGCCGAACATACAGATTACCGCAAGCAGGGTTCTGTTATCCGCCAGACCGCAGGTTGTCAGAAAATAAATGGCGAAACCACCCGCGATAAAGGTCATAATAAGAAGGACAACTGTCAGGGGAAACATTATTTTCTTTCTTTTTTCTACATACTGCTTCGTTAAAATTTTATCGCTGCCAAAAATTAACCTCTCAAATCTTCTGCGCATGCTTATCCTGCCGCCTTTTTTAAAATCAGAATTTGTTTTCCACACCAAATAATTTTTTGGTTTCTTCTCGCATCAGGGTGATAATCGTGAAAATACCAAGCACAGTTCCAAAAGGCATAAAAATACAGCTCACACCGGCAAGCACCAGACAATACAGATAATGACTCCGCCGGCTCAAAAAACGTCCGGCCAGAACCAGCAATACTGCAAATGCAAGCCCGGAAAAAATTAAAACTGAGGCAATAATCACAAAAAACCAACCCATGAATGGCGGCGGGGGATCCTGGCCCTCCAAGAACCCCATGATCATCATAATTCCCAGGACCAGGTGCGTGACGGGAAAAAGAGAAAAAAGGGCGGTGATACCGGCGACCACGTAATGAAAAATCGAAAGTAATCTAAGATGCTTTTTAACTTCGGCTGTCTTATTTTCGGCCATTGCAAAACCCTCCTCGTTCAGATTATTTAAACAGGTAAACCACTACCTTTTACGTTTCCTGAAAAAATTCTGAACTCCGGTATTCCTCTATTAACCGGTTGATAATAACTTTTGTTATAGCGGCCAGTGGGATCGCCAGCAAAAGTCCCAAAAAGCCAAGTATCTTTCCAAAAACCATCAAAGCAAAGATAACCGCCACCGGGTTCAGACCTACTGCCTCACCGACTATTTTCGGGGTCAGAAAATTCCCTTCAAAGGACTGAACCGCCACGTAAACAGCGACTACAGCCAGTATCCACCAGCTAACTCCAAACTGGTAAAGGGCCATAACCAGTGCAGCCATAAAACCCAGGGCCGGACCCAGGTAGGGGATAATATTCATAAGCCCACTCAAAAATCCAACCAGAAATCCACCCTCAAGACCGACCAGTTCATAACCCGTCCCGTAGAGAGTCCCGATTATTACACAGACAATAAAATGCCCGCGAAAAAAGGCACGCATCAGCTCATCAATTTCCTCCACAACTTCAACAACCCGGCTGCGATAACGATAGGGAATGAACTCATGGGCTTTTTCAATCAACAGATCAAAATCCCGGAGCAGATAAATCGAAACGATAAGAGCCACACCAACATTTACCAGAAATCCAACTGCACCAAAAGTCCGGGAAGCAAGCATCCAGAGATAGTTGGAACCATGACTGAAAGTATCGGCTATCCCGGAGATGTGATCCCTCAAAAAAGACAGGCCGCTCTTAAACAGCTCCTGGGGTTTAAGTTCGGTCACCTGAACCTCAAAGTAATGCTGGACGGTTTCGGGAACTATCTTATCAATCCATTTTCCCACATTCGGGGGGTTATCAGCTATTTCTCCCACTTCTCCGGCAAATTCAATAAACTGGTTGCTCAGGTAATATAAAAACCCAAGAAGAATAAGGATAATAAATGTAAGCAGAACAATTATCGCCACCGTTCGGCCAAGCCTGAAGTGAAGCTCAAGCCAATCAACAACCGGATCAAGAATGTAAGCGATAATAAATGCTATAAAGAAAGGCAAAAGAATATTGCGAATCCAGACCGCAAAAAAAGCAAGGGAAACAACAAACAGAAAAAGGGCCAGCGTCCTGACCCAGGGGTTTTTGCGAACAGGATCCGGAATCAAAGCCATGATAATTTCCTCCCATTACTCTGTTAGACCCTCTTTTAAGACTTAAACAGTTAAAATCACTAACCTGAGTTGAGCGGTTCTGAGATTGAGGATGAGTCAGAGAGATAGGGTGTCTC
>CAYTSZ010000023.1:0-15350 GCA_964440635.1 uncultured bacterium | reverse complement strand
GCCTGTTCATCAACCACTGCTCACAGAAGTTCTTTTAACTCCTCCACGGTGGGGACTCCCACCTCACCGCTGACCTTTACTTCCCCGTCAACCAGCAGCACGGGAGCAATCTGGGCGGCGCTGTCAGTTGCGATCTCATTTGGATCGCTAACCCTTTGTATCTCACAATCCAACCCCATTTGATCCAGTGCTTCGCGCGTCCTTTTTGCCAGCTTGTCACATTTCAAACATTTCTCACCAAGGATTTTTATTTCCATTTTTAAAAAACCTCCTCAGGTATGAACTTTATTTTTCCTGACCGGTTACTACTGTTACAGGACAGGGGGAATGATGAAGGACATACTGACTCACGCTGCCCAGCAGAAACTCTCCAACTGCTCCCAGGCCCCGCCGCCCGATTATAATTCCCATTGCTTCTCTTTCCTCGGCCAGGTTACAAAGTTCCATCCCCGGATCTCCGTGGGGTATTTCGGTATTTACTTCAAAACCGGCATCGCTTACTTTTTCAGCCATCTCTGAAACAATTTCCTCCCCGCGTTCTGTTAACTGAAGCTGCAGGTTGGGCGCGTTATAACTTTCACCCAGAATTCCAACCTCTATATCTTCAACAACGAAAACAATTTCTATGGCGCTATCATCCGGATGCAGCAGTTCTGTGGCATATTTTAAACTCGCTTCTGAAGCCTCGGAACCGTCAACCGCAAGTAAAAAAATATTTTTAGCCATTATCCTCTCTCCTTTTATTTTTGAATTTACTAAAAATTAACTCTTTTTTAATCAACAACATTCTGTTCGAGTTCTTTATCATCACGGTCAAAAATATAATTTACAAGCCGTGAAATATTCAAAACCCCGGCCAGCAGATAAGAAAAAAAGAAAATAGAGAAGACATAAAAAGGAAATAAAACAGCAATGAAGACAAAACAAAGAAGAAGAAAAAGGATTCCAAAAGGGTGTTCTTCATGAAAGGTTATATTTTTAAACGTCGGATAACGCAGATTGCTGAGCATTATATAGGAAAGCAACAGCAGAAAAACCGGAACCCCAACAGTAAATATACCGTGCATGCTCTCCGGCAGAACAGAAGAATTTATGAACAGTTTATATTCCAGGAAATAAAGGGAGACCACAACTCCTGCAGCCGCAGGAGTGGGAAATCCATTGAAGTAGTCCATAGATTTTTCTTTCACATCATGGGCATTAAATCGGGCCAGGCGCATTGCTGCCCCACAAACAAAGATAAAGGCAAGCAATATCCCGAGCCGTTCGTAATCAATCAACCAGCGGGTATAAACAAGAATTGCAGGAGATACTCCGAAAGTTATAAGATCGGCAAGTGAATCCAATTCCAAACCAAACTGGGTTTCAGTATCGGTAAGCCGGGCTATCCTTCCGTCAAGTCCGTCCAGAAAAAATGCTATTCCTATCGCAATCGCTGCCTGCAGCCACTGTTCATTAAAAGAGGCGATAATGGCAAAAAAACCGCAGAGAATATTCCCAACCGTAAGCATGGTGGGAACAAAAAACACTCCTTTTTTAAACCGTTCTTTAATCATTATCTGTTAGCCTCTTCCGAAAATAATTCAGGATCTAAAAAACAGCTCGAACCTTCACACTACAAAGTGTAACTTATTATAACGGGGATGCAAAAAAAAGAAATATAAAAGGAAGGAAGACAGAAAATATTTTAACCGCGGGCAACTACGGTCTGACCGGCACGCACAGTATCGCCTATTTCAATCTCGGGAATTACGTCCCCGGGAATTACCAGGTCCGTGCGGGAACTTAAAGCAATCATTCCAAATTGCTGACCGCGTTTAAAATTTGTTCCCTCTTCCAGCCAGGAGTAAATACGGCGGGCAAGCAGACCCGCAATCTGCCAGACTTCAAACTCACGACCCTGTCCATCCCGGCAGCGGATTATATTTCTTTCGTTTTTTTCGTGCAGTTTCTCCCGGTAGGCAGGCAAAAAAGACCCGGGGCGATACAGAATTTCCTCTATCACACCATCAACCGGCATCCGATTTATATGAACGTTAAAGATGGTGAGAAATATGACAATTCTCCGGCGACCGGAGTCAAGTTCTTCGATTTTGGTAACCACCCCGTCAGCCGGAGCCAGCCACGCGGATGCATCGTCTGAAGCAGGCTGACGGTGGGGGTCACGAAAAAAATAAATCAAAAATACTGTCAGCAGGGTAAAAACCACAAACCCTGCCAGCAACAAAAAATGATCATAAACCAGCCAGCCAGCATAAAAAATTATGGCCGGCAGGCCAGTTCCGGTAATCCACGGCAAACCCTGCGAACGAAAACGCATCATTTCTTACTTCCCTGTCAGCAAAATTTATTCCGAAGGAGCAAAGCGGTCTTTGAGCCAGTCCATCATCCCTCTTATTTTTCGACCGACTTTTTCAATCGGATGGGCGGCATGCTGCTGACGCAAAGATTTGAATACGGTCCGGCCACTTTTATTTTCAAGCAACCATTCTCGGGCAAACTCCCCACTCTGAATCTCGGCCAGAATATCTTTCATTTCTTCACGAGTTTCTTCTGTGATAATTCGAGGTCCCCGGGTTAAATCACCGTATTCTGCCGTGTCACTGATCGAATAACGCATCCCCTGAATTCCAGACTCATAAATGAGGTCGGTTATAAGTTTCAGTTCATGCAGACATTCAAAGTAAGCAACCTCCGGCTGGTATCCGGCTTCGACAAGAGTCTCAAAAGCGGCTTGAATAAGATGGGAAACACCGCCGCAGAGAATAACCTGTTCACCGAAAAGATCGGTTTCAGTCTCCTCCCGGAAAGTTGTTTCCATGGTCCCGGCCTGGGTGCCACCTATTCCCTTCGAATAAGCAAGAGCATTGTCCAGCGCCTCACCGGAAGCATCCTGCTCGATTGCTATCAGATTAGGCACACCGACTCCTTCTTCAAACATGGAGCGCACAACATGTCCCGGTCCTTTTGGAGCAACCAGAGCAACATCAACAAATTCGGGCGGTTCAATCTGGAAAAATCGGATGTTAAAACCGTGGCCGAAGATAAGCATATCCCCATCTTCAAGCTGGTCTTTAACCTCGTTCTCATAGACCGCCCGCTGGGTTTCATCGGGAACAAGCATTGCAATAACAGAAGCCTTGCTGGCCGCATCCGCAGCGGAAAGCGGGGAAAATCCGTCTTTCTTGGCCTGTTTATAGTTTTCTGTTCCTTCCAGTTCGGCAACCACAACATCAAGTCCACTATCTCGCAAATTAAGTGCGTGGGCGTGACCCTGGCTTCCATATCCAATAATAGCTATGGTCACCGAATCCAGTTGATTCAAATCAGCATCATCATCATAATAAATTTTTGCCATTGTACTATCCTCCTGAGTAAATTAAATTAATTTAATCTTATTCGCGCCCCAGAGCCAGAGCCCCGGTGCGAGCAGTTTCCTTTATTCCATAGGGTTTAAGCACTTCAAGAATATCATCAACCAGAGATGTTTCCCCTGTAAAACGAATGGTTAATGTATCGGAAGTTATATCCACCACTTTACCGCTAAAGACTTCGACAATATCCATTATTTCACTTCTCCTGGCGGGTGGGGCGGAAACCTTAACCATCAGAAGCTCGGAGCTTATGAAAGCCCGGTCGGAAAAATCTTCTACTTTAATGGTAACAATAAGTTTACGCAGTTGTTTCACAACCTGCTCCAGAGTTCTGTAATCTCCTTCGACAACTATAGTCATACGGGAAATATCAGGGTTAACGGTCTCCCCGACGGTCAAAGAAGCTATATTAAAACCTCGCCCGCTAAACAGGCCTGCGATACTGGACAGTACTCCCGACTTGTTCTCCACGAGAACTGAAAGAGTCTGTCTTTGTTCAGTATCCATAATAAATCACACCTTCTAAATATATCTTTCTTTTTTAACCCGACAAATTATCTGTAAAAATTCAGGATCGAACTACACAGATAATAATTTACGGTATAAAAGCATTATTAACAAGGTTTTTTTCTGTAAAAAGCCAAAAATAAGCCAAAATCCAGGTGAGATAATCAATTTGGAAGCTTTTTACTGTAAAAAAGGAATAAAAAGTTTTACAATTAACGAGCGGTGGGTGGTGGATCTTATTTATTCCTTTCCCGCATATTTTAAATAATACAATTCTATTTTACGGAGTGAAAGCAATGAGCAGCGATTATACGGGGAAAAACATACAGGTTTTAAAAGACCTCGAACACGTCAGAAAACGGCCGGCTATGTATATTGGAACGACCGGACCGGACGGAGTGCATCACCTAATCTGGGAACTGATTGACAATGCAGTCGACGAAGCCGGAATGGGCCACGGGGATCTAATCACCGTTATACTGGAAAAAGACAATTCCGTAACAGTTTCCGACCGTGGGCGGGGTATACCAATTGACATTCACGAGGAAACCGGGGTTTCCACACTGCAGGTAGTAATGACACAGTTGCACGCAGGGGGGAAGTTTGACGATCAGGCCTATAAAACTTCCGGCGGATTGCACGGTGTTGGGGCATCGGTGGTAAACGCCCTCGCCGAAGAATGTCGGGTCGAAGTGCAGCGTGACAACAAAATAGCTGTCCAATCCTACGAGCGCGGCGTTCCGGCCGGAGAAGTTAAAATCGAAAAGAAAAACAGCCGAATAACAGGTTCCACACTGACTTTTAAACCGGATGCCGAAATTTTTCCGGATATTCGTATCGACGAAACTATAATTGCCGAAAGACTACAGGATCTTTCCTATCTTCTTCCGGAAGTTACTTTCATTCTTGAAGATCAAAGAAAAAAAGAATATAAACGGCGAGAATATCATTCCGAAAAGGGTCTGCCGGAGTTTATCGACCATCAACTGGAGGACAAAGATCCTTTGCTGGAAGAAACCTTCCACATGAAGGATAATGTCGATAATTCAGAGGTTGAGATCGCTTTCAACTACGACGAGGACGGACACTCTGAACAGATTATTGCTTATGCCAACAATATAAAAACCGAGGGCGGGGGCACCCACGTCCAGGGATTCAAAACTGCCCTGACCAGGGCCGTAAAAGAGGTTTCGGATGGTAATAATAATTTTCAGGGAGCTGATTTGCGGGAGGGTTTATCGGCTGTTATTTCAGTGAAAATACCCGAACCTCAGTTTGAAGGACAAACAAAAGGAAAACTTGGCAACCCAGAGGTCCGGGGAAATGTCTCCCGGGCCGCTTATGATCACATCTACAAATACCTGGCCAAAAACCCGAATAAAACCGAAAAACTGGTAAAAAAGGCCCAGGGAGCAGCCAAAGCACGGAAAGCAGCCAAACAGGCCCGGAATATTACCCGCGAAGCAAGCAAAGACGTAAGCATGGCACTTTCTTCCAAACTATCAGGCTGTATAGGAAACAAGATGGAGGGAACAGAGCTGTTTCTGGTTGAGGGTGATTCAGCCGGGGGTTCGGCCAAACAGGCCCGAGACCGGCATTTTCAGGCAATATTGCCTTTGAAAGGAAAAATAAAAAACGTCCAGAAAGCCACGGCCAGCACTTACCTTAAAAACACAGAGATCCAGGCGATAATTACCGCCGTGGGCACAGGGATCGGTGAGAATTTTGATATTCATAATTTACGCTATGAAAAAATAATTATCATGTGTGATCCCGACGTTGACGGTCTTCACATCCAGACCCTCTTGCTTACTCTTTTTTACAACTGTATGCCCGAGCTGGTTGATCGCAAGCACCTCTACATTGCAGATCCACCGCTTTATTATCAAAAAACAAAATCCGGGACCGAATACCTCTACGGTGAGCAGAAAGAACTTCAGGACGGTGATATCCGGCGTTTTAAGGGACTTGGGGAGATGAATCCTGGAGAGCTCTGGGAGACGACCATGGATCCCGAGACAAGGCGGCTGATCGAAGTAACCGCAAAAGATGTCGAAAAAACCAAAAAAATGCTGGAAGTATGTATGGGCCGCAAGGTCCGACCAAGGCGTGAACTAATTCAGGAGCGGGCCAAAGATGTCTGGGAAAAGCTGGCTGAAAAAGCAAACGTATAAAGAAGATTCTAAAACAGGAATGGGCTAAACTATGACTGAAAAGATACAATTAATCGGTAAAACTCTTCAGGAACTAAAAGTTCTACTCGAAGAATCGGGCCTCCCCTCTTACCGGGGCGAACAGGTTTTTGACTGGATTTATAAACGTGAAAATTTTGATTTTTCCGAAATGACCAATCTGAGCCTGGAACTGCGAAATAAACTGGAAGAGAAGTATTCTGTGGATCCTCTGAAGGTTGTAAAAAAACAACGCTCCAGTGACGGTTCGGAAAAGTTTTTACTTGAACTGAAAGACGGCGAAACAATTGAAACTGTTTTTCTGCCCGCCGCCAAACACCGCAACACTCTTTGTGTCTCCAGCCAGGTCGGATGCTCTTTTGATTGCAATTTCTGCGCCACCGGCCAGCAGGGTCTGACAAGAAACCTTACCGCGGGCGAAATAATTAACCAAATTCTGACAGTACAGATTGAGAAGAAAGTAAAAATAACCAATGTGGTCTTCATGGGAATGGGAGAACCGCTGGCTAATTACAAAGCGGTCGTTAAAGCTATAAATATAATCAACCACGACCGGGGGTTAAATGTAAGCTGCAGAAAAATTGTGGTTTCGACCTGCGGACTGGCTGACAAAATGAAAAACCTGGCCAGAGAAGGTCTGCCGGTCACCCTGGCCGTTTCACTGCACGCAGCAAATAACAGTCTACGCAATATGCTGCTTCCGGTTAATGAACGCTATCCCCTGGAGATACTTCTGGAAGCCGCTGATTATTACAGCGACGAGACCGGCCGCAGGGTCAGCTACGAATACGCTTTGATTAAAGGGGTCAATGACAGCAGGACTCAGGCCCAGCAGCTCGCTGATTTGCTGGCTGGTCGGCTTGCTCATGTTAATATAATAAGGATAAATCCAACTGATAAACCCGGTTTTGAACCGCCGGATGAGGAAATAATAACGATGTTTGAAAACGAACTGCAAAAAAAAGGTATAGATGTCAGCGTAAGACAACCCCGCGGCGCGGATATAACCGCCGCCTGCGGACAATTAAAAACAGCAAGTTAACAGGAGGACGACATGTTAGAACAAAAGAACAAGACCAGAAGACTGGAAATAAAAGACTATCTCCCCCGGGTTTACACCGAATATGCAATGAGCGTGATCACGGACCGGGCCATCCCGGATTCCAGAGACGGACTGAAACCGGTTCAGAGGCGTATTCTCTACAGTATGTGGGAACAGGGTCTTACCTCAGATAAACCGCAGAAAAAGAGCGCTCGGACCGTGGGAGAAGTACTTGGGAAATATCATCCCCACGGTGATCAGGCAGTCTATGCGGCCATGGTCCGAATGGGCCAGGATTTCAGCCTTCGGCTTCCCTTGATCGACGGACAGGGAAATTTCGGCTCGATCGACGGTGATCCGCCGGCAGCCATGCGTTATACGGAAGCACGGCTGACTGAAATCGCCATGGAATTTTTCATCCGGCTGAAACCGGAAGGAAGCAGCGTGGACTGGCAGAAAAATTTTGACGGCTCCACAGCCGAACCGGAAGTACTTCCGGTCCCCTTCCCCAATCTACTGGTAAACGGAAGCAGCGGTATTGCGGTCGGAATGTCCACCGACGTCCCCCCACATAATTTATGTGAGGTACTTGACGCCTGCATCCAGCTCATAGACCTCAAAGAACCCAAGCGGGCAAACTGGGCCACTTTACTTGAAAAAATACAGGGACCCGATTATCCCACCGGCGGCGAAATATTTGTTGAAAAAGAGGAACTGGAAAAAATATACAAAACAGGCGAAGGTCAGTTTGAACTGGCCGGGCATGTCCATATTGAAGATATCAGTCCCAAACGTCAGGCAATTGTCGTTGACGAGATGCCCTACGGAGTAAATAAATCAAAAATGATTGATGAAATGGTCGAACTGGCCAAATCTGACGCCGATCCGGGTATATCCACCGTCCGCGACGAATCTGACAAACAGGGCCTGCGACTGGTTGTCGAATGTAGACTTAATAAACCCTCTTCTATTGTCCTGAACAACCTTTATGAAAAGACCTCGCTTAAGATAAACCAGCGGGTGGCCTGTCTGGCTCTCGTGGATGGTGTACCCCGCCAACTGGATCTTAAAGAAATACTGATTAATTTTAACTGTTTTATGGATGAAGTGCTGGTTAAAAACACTCGCAAACGGAAAGAAATAGCCGAAGCACGCCTGCATATCGTCCGCGGTTTAATAAAAGCCCTCATCGATATAAAAAGGGTTATCGAAATTGTCACTCAGTCCGAAAACGGAAAAAAAGCCTCCATAGCTCTGCAGCATGAGTTTGAAATGAGCGAAAAACAGGCCGAAGCAGTTCTTGACCGTAGAATCAGGACTTTGACCAACATGAAACAGATCGAAATAGAACAGGAACGCGACAAACTTATTGAAGACATCGAAGGTTATGGAGAACTTCTCGCCTCCGAAAAGAAACGGGCCAAAGTTATAAAAGGCTGGTATCGAGAAATAAAAGATAAATACGGGGAAGAAAGAAACAGCAAGCAGGGAGAAAGAAAACACACCCGTATCAAACACGAACAGATGGAAATAGAAAAGGAAGATCTGCGCCAGAGCGAACCGGTGGTTCTCTCTCTCTATCCGGGAGGTTATATCCGGCGGGATCACGGTAATAAAAAGATGGAAGAACTGCCGGTGACTCCGGAAAAATTCTTTGAAACCGACACACTCACTGAATGGCTTGCTTTCGACCAGAGCGGCACCGTATTCAGTTTTTTGCCACTGGATATACCGGATAGCCACCGCGACGATCGGGGAGTGCCGTTCCAGCAGATCAATTCAAATATTGAAAAAATAGTCGGAATCCTGCCGGCAAAGAGCAAAGCGGCTTTTGTCTTTACTAAAAACGGATACGTAAAAAAACTGGATATCGCCGAAGACAGCGATTTTACTTCAATCCGACCCAGCGGAATTAAATATATTTCCTTCAAGGAAGAAGGAAATAAAGTGGTAAGTGCAGTCGCCCAGCGGGAAAAAGCCGATATCATTGCAGTTTCCGAAAACGGTAAGGGAATTAGATTTTCAACCGAAGATATTCGCTCCATGGGACGGGGGGCCCGGGGGGTCATCGCAAAAAAAGGTTCTCCCCTCGTCGGAGCAGTTCTGGGCAAAGACGATGAGGTCCTTTTGCTAAAGGGCAACAACACCTGCGCGGCTTTAAATATTTCAGACATTGAACCCCAGAACAGAGGTGGGAAAGGTCGCTATCTGATAAGGCCGGGCGGCGAGGATACATTGAATAAAATACTGGTCAGTTCAACTCCTCTGGCGGTTTCCGGCGGGAAAATGAAACCTTTTGAGAGCCGCTCACAGATTGGCGGCCACGGTGCACGGGAGAACATCGATCACTTTGTGATTGTCTACGAGAAACATGATGATACAGATGATGAAGATGAAGAGACACCACAGCAGGAATTGAAATTAAAATAAATTAAAACGGCCGAAGGTGTGAGAACAAATGAAAGTCCTGTGGCGAATCTGGACATTCATAATAAATATCACTCTCATTTTTCTACCGTTGCTAATAGTGGGCCTTTTGATTTTTTATTACGGTCGGCCAATTGCAAACAGATTCGGTGATTTTCTGGGCAACCCCGTAAATGAGTTTGTCAGTATGGCAACCGAATTCAAACAACGCAAGCCTGCGCCCAAACTTTACCAGCAAGCCGGTAGACTGCTTTCCCAGCTTGCTCCCAGGAATGAACTGGCCGAAGAAGAGGCAGAAAAATTACGAACGGCCGTCTTCAAAATCCACCGGGGCACAGTCGAACAGGTAGGACTGGAAGAAGAAAATACCACCGATACTCCAGTTTTAAAAGCATACGAGCACTTTTTAAATACCCCCCAACTGGATCGTTTATTTGTTCATTCAGATGATTTAAGAACCAGCCTCAACCAGGATTTAGACCGTATGCGACAACTTACAAATCTTCCCTTTCATCCCGCGCGTGGTTTAAAACTCTATATTGCCGGGGCCGACACCACAAATAAAATTATCCGCAAATACGGTTCTATCTATGCCGACCAGTATACCTGCCGGCAGGTATTCCGGCAAACCTGTGGTTCGGTCTACTCGGCTTCCACCTCGGTGGCCAGTCAACAAATAGGTCAGTATTTAAAAAGCTGGCCACAGCCGGGCCGCGGCGGAGATGCCGGGATTGTGGAACTGAACAAAAATCTACTTAAGCTACATGGTGTTTATCAAATGCTCACCCGTAAAATAAGCGGCTACCTGCAGGCCGATCCCTGGGTTCAATACAAAGAATTTCAAAAGATGCATTCAAGCTTTAAGGAAAATTTTGTGGCTGATATGCAATTATGGTATAAAAACAGCATCTCCCGGCTGCAGATAGAACCAACGCAGTTTACAGATTCAGCTATTCCCGATATCACTCCCAGGCTTTTAGCAATAAAAGAGATTGAAGAAACACTGAAAACCGGCCCGCAATTCCAGCAATTACTCCTTAATAACGAGAATCAAAAAATACGCCGGGATATGGAAAATAAACTTCGTGAAACCTACAGCCGGCTGCTGGCTAAACAAAATTTCGAAGACCAGTTTGAAATTTCCCGCCCGAAATTTTTAACACTGAGAGAAACCATCTCCTCGCTACCCGACGGAACAGAATTTATCACAAAACAAGAAAATCTGCTTAGAAAAACAGAACTGAAAAAAGAAGCTCTGCAGACAGCACTGGCCGCCCAAAATTATTCCCTGCTCAGGCAAAAACTGCGGGAGCTGGAGCAAACCCTCCAGGATGACGCCAATATTATGGACAAAATTATGCTTACCAATTTCCTCTCTGATTCTATAAATACGTTCACTGACCCCGCCTGGCTGCCGCTGGATAGCGAAGGCCAGCAAAACTACAGCCAGCTCATCACTCATATCAGTGACCTTGGCCAGAGGTTAGAGATAGAAAAAATAAATCCACAGTGGAAACAAAACGCTATTATATCTATGAAAAGCCGCCGTTTTACTGTCCTTAAGAATAAAATAAAATCAGTTTTGACAGATCCGGGCAGTGACCTGACCGGGGAACTGGTCGGAAAACTAAAGGAACTAACCTCCCTGGAAGATCTCCCGGGCCCGCTCGCTGATAAACCACGGATAATCCTTTTGAATGCCACTCTGCTGGAACGAATACAGGCAGAAGAGTCCGGTATCCACAGAGCTTTCTCTTCCGAATTCAAAGATGACAGTACACTGGAAAACAGATGGAAAGAAATTGATTCCACACTGCAAATAATTGAGGAACATACACCGACAGAAGCGCTGGAAAAACTAGATTTGAAGAGTTTTATTCAGGAATACATACAGGTTTTATCCGCGACGGATGACTCTGAACCGCTGGGTGAACTTGTAAAACAGGAATTAACCTCCCGGCTCGAAAAGTTTTTAAACAGTCTCTGCCGGCAGGGGGAACGCTGGCTGCGGGCCGCAGACAGACGAAATATTTCTCTGGCCGGGGTGGAAAAAAGATATGATAATCTGCTGGGAGGCGTTGAGAAGGCCCGGCAGGTGGAGAAAATAAATATACAGCGCCGGCCTGAGCAGTGGTTGAATCTCCTGCACTTAAGACAGCAGCTTTTAAAAATACAGAAACTGGCCCGGGATCTGGGTCAGGGTAGCCTGATTGGCGAAAACCCCATCTATCTTAATTTTAAAGAGACTCTGGCCGGCTACAAATACCGGCCTCTACCCTCAAATTACGATTTTCCTTACGAAAAAGAGATTATCCGCTATACTCACAAAACAGTTCTGGAGAAAGCCCGGATTATAGAAAAAAAAGCCCAGAACCAATGGCTGTCCGGGTGGGGCGGCAGGCTGCGGGGCGTTGATGTTCTTGAACCGTGGGAGAATTTTATGAGTGAATTTCGGAAAGGCAGCAACGACACCGCCGTTCGAACATTGTTAAGAGAATATCTGGCTCAGTCCCTTAATCTTCGCGGGGAGTGGTAATGCGATGAGCGATAAATCCGTTGACGCCCGAAAAGTTCTTCAATACGCGGTTATCGGTTTGTGTACCATATTATTTTTACCACTGGTTTTTGAACCTCAATTCAGACAGATGGTGGCTCTGGCACTGCTGGGTCTGCTTTATAGCTGGTTTCTGACCAACAGTTGGGAACGGGGATCCGAATCGGCATACAGACGCAGCGGCATTTTAGGCCGAATACTGAGCAAAATAAAAGCCGGTAAAATTCTACACGGACTTATCCCCCTTAAAGCCTGGGGAACCGTCCCGTTTATTATTCAAAGTCTGCTGCTGCTTTTCCTTCTTGTTTTTGGAGTTTTACTGGCTCCTCTCTACTACGAACTTATGCGCAATCCCGTTATCCAGGACTGGATACGCGAAGCGTTTCAATCGGCGGCTCCTGAGGCCTTCCGGTTTCTTAACGAACTGACCTTCAGCGTGGATCCATACCAGGTTGTTATGCAGAACGCTCAACAGGTTTTCCAAAGTCTAAACAGTTTTGTCTCCACCTTCATTCTGCCGATGTGGTTCATACTTTTCACCGCAATAGGTGCGGGTATATATGAACCGGCCCGCGATTTTTTTATCAGAGCCGAAGGAAAAAAACAGAAACGGTCCACTATCCTGGACACTTACAGCAAACTGCTTGGTGAATACCTGATTTTTAACTCCATATACTATATTCTACTGAGCATCGTCATCGCCAGCGGGCTGTTTGGCCTCAACTACCTGGAAGTCACCTATTTTGAAGGAAAAATAATCCTGGGGCTGATTCTTGTTTTCTTCCTGGGAAACCTTGTTGTTCCCGGCCTGGGCACTTTGCTGATGGCTGCATTGATTACCGTTATGATATATTTATGGCAGGGATTGATGGGCGGGGGTATAACAGCAGCAATATTTATATTCTACTTTACGATGGACGACTATCTGATCAAACCAATATTTTTAGCCTGGCTGGGTACCAGCGCCGGAGGAGAATGGGATTTTGGAGTGGAAACACTCATCCTGGGGATGGTCCTTCTTTACGCCGCCTTCGGGCTGATTGGTTTTCTTCTGCTCTTCCCCGGTCTCTGTTTTATTGACGCCTACCTGCGCCACCAGAACCCGGGACTCCGCAACTGGCTGAGGCCCTTCAAAGCACTCAGTGAAAATACAGAAGAGTAACCCCTCTATTCACCCACAATAGTATCGGAAAAAGGCATCTTTCCCTCATAAGCGGCATGAAAAATATGATAAAAATCTTTTTCCGAAGCAACACAGGGACTGTCATCACCGGCCGGATCGTTTGCCGCCTGCTTGACCAGGGCGGGAACATCTTCCTTTTTGACCCCTACTTCGGCCAGTGAAGCGGGTATATCAAGACTCCTGATAAAGTCCCAGATAATCCTGCCCACCTGGCGGGCAGTCTGCAGGGTGGAAAATCCACTGCGGCCGGTCGCCAGAATAGGCAGCAGCCGGGTTACTTTTTTCTGAACCGCGGCAAGATTAAAATCAAGTATGTAAGGCAGCATAACCCCGTTCGCCTGTCCATGGGGGATGTCATACAGAGAACCAAGAGCATGGGAAGTGGCATGGGATAGTCCAAGCCCGGAGTTACTGAAAGCCATTCCGGCCAGCATCTGGGCCTCCATCATTTTTTCACGGGCCTCCATATCGCGCTTGCCATTTTTATAGGCCCGGGGAAGATACTCGGATATCACCCCGATCGCTTTCGTAGCCAGCGCATCGGTAAAATCTGTCGCCGTGGACGCCAGATAAGCTTCCAGGGCGTGAGAAAAAGCATCCATCCCGGTATTCACTGTCACCGACGGCGGAAGCGTGGCGGTCAGCTCCGCGTCACAGACGGCAATGCTGGGGATGAAACTGGAATCACGCAATACAGTTTTCTGGTGATTACGAGAATCAGTTATAACCAGGTATTGACTCACTTCACTACCAGTCCCGGCAGTGGTGGGAATCGCTATAAGGGGAAACCGGCTCCACTTAAAAGTAATATCCGGACCAAAGTTTCCCTCCCGGGCTGCAAAAACAATGTTTTTGGCACAGTCTATGGGGCTGCCGCCACCCACCGCTACAATCATACTGCAATCTTCGTCGACAAATTTCTGGAGTCCGGCGGCCACCTGTTCGGTTGTCGGATCGGGAGAAACTTCGTCAAATATAACCGTTTCCAGTCCCGCTTCGGCCAGTATATCGGCAATTTCATTCGGAATACCAAGCTCCATAATCGCCCTGTCGGTAACGAGCAGGGCCCGGCTACCGGAAACATTTTTTAAATGTTCGGGAAGCTGTTTGCGACAGCCACTTCCCAGCATCAGGGTCGGTGATAAATGATATTGCTGCATTAAAATCTACCTCTCAGCATATGATATCTGTTCTATTATCTATTCGAAGCCAAATCACGCGGGCCGGGCCAGACGAAAATCCTACTCACATTTTGTGGTTAAAAGTTCAAGTGCCCGGGTCGGATCCGATACTTTAATAACCAGAAATCCTTTTTCCTGGTCGGGACTCACCGTGCAATAGGCGTATTCTATATTAATATCACAACAGGCAAGCCGGTCGGAAATTTCGGCCAGTTGACCCGGTTTATTCTCAAGATCTATACTTAAAACTTTTGTATCAACCACAAGTAAACCTTCATCTTCCAGAATCTGGCGGGCTTTATCCGGCTTATCCAGGATTAAACGATCTACGGCATGATCCACAGTATCAGCCACTGTTATACCGAGGATATTAATCTCTTCGTCAGCCAGTTTACGGCATATTTTCGCCAGCTCACCGGGTTTATTTTTCATATAAACCGAAAGTTGTTCTCTTATTCTGATCATTAATACCTGCCTCCCGGAAATAAAATAATAAAGAGAAATTAAATACTAATATCAATTTTTGTCCTGACCACCTTACTCAAAACCAGTCAATTATAGCATATAACATAAAATAGATAAGTTACTGGATTAACGGAAATCAGGCAGGCCCCGGGCTTCGAATAAATCAATATATTGTCAACCGCAGAAAAATAGAATATCATTTTTTTAAACACTAAAATATATCTGGTTTTGGGTTGAAACTTAATTTCGAGGGGGTCTGAAGGGATTAAATTAAAAAAAACCGAGAAAATCCTGTTCTCTTTTCAATATTATGCTTATAATAGCTTGTAGTCCAATTATTAAAAGCAGAGAATTCAAGCTTTCTGACTGGTCAACGGCCAACAAACTGGAAAAGTTCGTAAAAAAAGATATAGTTAGCGTAGTTA
>CAYTSZ010000022.1:0-15351 GCA_964440635.1 uncultured bacterium | reverse complement strand
TTAGCACATCCGTGTGCGTCAGGGGCCGGAATGACAGTCAAAAGAAGCCGTCATTACCAGCTTGATCTGTCAGTCAAATATCAAAGCTCGTCATTGCCGGGCTTGACCCCGGAATGACGACCTAAAACAGGTTGCCTTTGCCGTTGAATTTTCCCAATCACACAGTCACCTCATCACGCAATCACGATCGAGCTTTTGAAACCCCTTCGTCATCTCGTAACAATCGTCACCCTCTAAGTTTTAACTAAGTTCTACGCGGACAGAATTGCCCTGCTTGTAGACTTTTACTTTATCTTCGCGAGCAAGCCAGCCCAGAGCAAGGTAAACTGAGGCGGTGGACAGATCAAGACTTTTCTTAAGATCGGTTGCCTTGATTTTTTTTCCGGCAGATTCTATCTCCCGATAGATATCCCCCGCTTCAAAACCTATATCACCCATAACCGATTTTTCTTCGGCCATTTCAAACATCTCCTTTCAAAATTTCTTTATTTTCACTCTATTGTTTCAAATTTTCTGATCAAATGCCACTGTTTTTTTAAAAAAAGTTAAGTGTCCCCGCACCCTGCCCGGGTTTGTATCCTCTTTTTATAGCGACAGTCAGATCTTGCTTGGCTCTCTCAACTGCTTCAGAAATTTCTGTTCCCCGGGCCAGATAACCGGCAATAAGGGCACTGTAACTGCAGCCGGTACCATGTGTATTTTTAGTTTCTATTCTTTGAACAGAATATCTTTTTACTCCTCCCGAGCAACTGGCCAGATAATCGGTCGCTTCCCCCGCCGGCAGGTGGCCGCCCTTGAGTAAAACATCCGGGCCACTCAAACGACAGGCCAGAGCCCGGGCGAGTTCTTCGGGTTCTTGGTAACCCGGCAATTCCAGCACGGAAGCTATTTTCTCAGCCTCGGCCAGATTGGGAGTAACTATACCGGCCAGGGGCAGAAGTTCATTTACCAGTATTTTTTCTGCCTCTTCGGCCAGCAAAGAATCTCCACTGGTGGCAACCATTACGGGATCAACCACCAGTTTTTCAAATTTACCGGCAAGACGGGCGACAGTTTTTATTATTGCCGAATTAAAAAGCATCCCGGTTTTAACGGCAGCAACTTCAAAATCAGAGAACACAGTATTTATTTGCTGCTCAACAAAACCGGCCGGGGCCACATGCAAGCCGTCAACTCCCCGGCTGTTCTGGGCGGTTAAAACCGTGATGGCCGAGCAGCCATGTACACCAACACTGTTAAAAGCCTTCAGATCCGCCTGTATCCCGGCCCCACCACCGCTGTCACTTCCTGCAATAGTAAGTGCAACGGGCGGAGTATAATCTTCATTTCTCATCTTTTTTCTCCTCGATTAAAAATGTTATTTTCAATAATAGCCCTTCTACAGAAGACCCCAAAGGTAAGGTCCGCTCCATACAGGAAATTTATTCTATTCAGCGAAAAGATCTATGTGCTCTGTTTTTGGCAGTTTTTCAAAGAAACCCAGCCGGGTGGCTGTTTCAAGAACCGTAGAATTTATAGAGGTCCGGTTACAGATGTCTTCGATTGAACTGAAAGGCCTTTCCTCAAAGGCATCTTTCAAGCCGGCGGCAACAGTTCCACCCAACCCGACAATGGTAACATAAGGGGCCAGAAGAGTATTTTCGTCAACCAGCACGAATTTGTGCGGTTCGGATTTTGAATAGCGAGGAGGAAGTATCTTTATGCCACGCAAATAAGCTTCGCGGGCCACCTCCAGAACTGAATACTCACTCTGATCACGGGAGATGGTCTCTCCGTTGTCCCGTTTTATGCCGATTATTCTTTCCAGTTCCTCCTGCCGGGCTTCAATATTTTCAAGGGAATCGATATAACTGGCATCTATAAAATCAGCTTTCAGGGAAAAGTAACTGGCATAGAAAGCAGCCGGATGATGGACCTTAAAATAGGCGATACGGAAAGCCATGACCACATAAGCGGCAGCATGGGCTTTGGGAAAAAGATATTTTATTTTCCGACAGCTTTTTATATACCAATCCGGAACACGGCAGGCCTTCATTTTACGAACCTGTTCATCAGTGACCCCTCTGCCCTTACGCACTCTTTCCATTATATTAAAGGCTATTTTTTCCGGCAGACCATGCTCTATTAACCGGTTCATAATATCGTCACGGCAGGTTATGACCGATTTCAAGTCCGCCCGCCCGGCACTTATCAGATCACGGGCGTTTCCCAGCCAAACGTCGGTCCCATGCGATAATCCACTTATCCGGAGCAGATCGGCAAAAGTTGACGGTCTGGTTTCTTCCACCATATCCCTGACAAAACTGGTTCCAAATTCAGGAACGGCCAGTACTCCTGTCTCCATCTCCAGCTCTTCGGCATCAACACCCAGAACCGAGATGTCAGAAAAAATACTTAAAGTATCCGGATCATCCAGCGGTATGGTGGTCGGATCGATCCCGGTTAAATCCTGTAAATGCCGCAACTGGGTGGGATCATCCTGACCAAGAATATCCAGCTTTACAAGTTGTTCCTCCATCGCGTGATAATCAAAATGTGTCGTTAAAAAATCAGAGTCCCGATCGTTAGCCGGATAGTTTATTGGAGTAAATTCATAGATAGAATGATCTTCCGGAACTACGATCATTCCACCCGGATGCTGGGAGGTATTCTGTTTTATTCCCGAAACCCCCTGCATGAGTCGCACACGTTCTGCAAATCTTGTCCTGAGGTTTCTTTCCTCCAGGTAGCCCCGTACAAATCCACCGGCGGTCTGTTTGGCTATAGTGGTAATAGTACCGGCTTTGAAAACATTTTCTTCACCAAAAAGTTCCTGCACATAACGAAACATTTCCTGCTGATATTCACCGGAAAAATTAAGATCTATATCGGGTACCTTATCGCCC
This sequence comes from uncultured bacterium, assembly GCA_964440635.1. Lineage (GTDB taxonomy): Bacteria > T1Sed10-126 > T1Sed10-126 > T1Sed10-126 > T1Sed10-126 > CAYTSZ01. Next base: position 12,466 of record CAYTSZ010000022.1, on the reverse strand, counting down.
TCGAAACCACAGAAAACTTCAAACGGTATGTTATAACCATCCCGCTCAAGCTTGGAGGAACATTCCGGACAGTTTGCGGGCGGCAGATCAACACCAACATCCGCTTCTGTCTCCTCGGGGAATTTAGTCCAGTTGCAGGCCGGGCAACGATAATGCGGCGGCAGGGGATTAACTTCGGTGATCCCCATCAAATACGCAGTGAAACTGGACCCCACCGAACCACGTGAGCCAACCAGATACCCGTCGCTGAGACTTTTTTCCACAAGCCGGGCAGCAGCCACGTATAAATTTGCAAACTGATGCTCTACAATGGCCTCTCTTTCTTTCCGGAGACGGTCGCGCAGTTCTTCGGGAGGCTCAGAACCATACAACTGTTCACTGCGCTTTTTTATAGTCTGCAAAAAATTTTCCTCCGCGCCCTCCACCCGGGGAGGATAAAAACCCTCGGGAATAGGTCTAACCTCTTCGCACAACTCGGCCAGGTGGCGGGGGGTATTAATGGCAACTTCAATCGCAGCATCCTCCCCGAGAAAATCAAATTCCTCAATCATTTCATCGGTTGTTTTCATATAAATTGGTGGTTGATTATCCGCGTCACTGAATCCCTGCCCGGCCTGGAGAACACTGCGATATACCTCCTCGTCGGGATCCAGGAAATGGGCATCACTGGTGGCGGCCACCGGCTTACCTACCTCTCCGGCGAGTTCATAAATACGCCGGGTCAAACACTTAATATCCTCATTGCTGTTAACGTCGCCGTAAGTATCACCCGCTCCGAGCATAAAACTGTTATTACCGCAGGGTTGAATCTCGATAAAATCATAAAACCTCATTCGCTTTTTTATTTTCTCGTCTGAATCTCCCTGAAGAACGTGCTGAAAGACCTCCCCCTTCTCACAGGCGGTGCCGATAAGCAATCCCTCCCGGTTTTCCTCCAGTTCACTGCGAAGCAGACGAGGGAAACGATAAAAATGTTTCGTATGACTCCAGGAAACCAGCTTATAGAGATTCTCCAGCCCTTTCTGATTTCGGGCCAAAATCAATATATGGTAAGAAGACGCTTTATGATCCACTTCCGACTGAAAATCAAGCAGATTGGAAACTGTAAGCTTGCCGGACAAGGAGGGTTTCAATTCTTGATATATTTCCAGGGTTCTTTCTACATCCTGACGGGCATCAAACCTGTGTTCGGCGCTAACCTGAAATCGTTTCTCATAAAGATGATCCAGATGAGCTCGTTCGGGCATCCATATTTCTTCAACAATTCTGCGCAGATGAATCAGGGGCCGTTTAAACTCAAACCCCTGAATTTCCAAAAACCTGCGAATAAAATCAGCCTCATAAATAATCACCGGCCGATCGCCGACAAACTTCTGCAGTTTTTCGATAACTTCCCCGGCCGTCGGCGCCTCCAGCAGTTCTTCTGCTTCCAGCGGGGAATTGTTCAAAATTCGTTCGTCAACAGCGTCTACAGAGATTGCGCTCTCAAACTTATCCACCACATTGCCATCTTCGATTCGAAGAGCAGCGACATGAAATGGCTGGGAATTACAGGGGCTGACACCTGTTGTCTCACAGTCCAGGACAACAAAATCATCATCAAGTTCTCTTTGACGGTCAACATCCGAAGAAACATTCATCACCAGCGGCCGATCATCTTCGACCAGGTAACCCTCCATCCCGAAGATGACTTTTACCCCGTATTTCTGACCGGCCTGATAAGCCGAGGGAAATGAATGAACAACACCGTGGTCCGATATGGCAACGGCGGGATGATCCCAGAATGCCGCACGCTCCACTATATCCTCAACCGGAGTCAAACCATCCATACGGCTCATATTGGTGTGACAGTGCAGCTCAACTCTTTTTTGCGGGGCATCGTCCGTCCGGATCATCGGCTGAATACGGTTTATATCGTTGGCAAAAATAGTTTCATCACGATTGCGGCCAAAATTATCCCGCCGCATTCTGCCGCGTATTTTTATCCATTCGCCACCGAGATCATCCAGCGGACTTTCATCGTCCGCCCGGAAAATCTTAAACGAAATGGAGTCCGTGTTATCGCTTAAAACACCTATATAGAGGTTCTTTTTTCCTTTAGAAGTTGATTTGTACTGCCAGTCGATAACTTTTCCCTGCAGTGTAACCGAGTGGTTCTCTTTAACATCCATTTCAGCTATAGGAACCGGTTTTGATTTAATTTTACCACCGAGCGGAATATTTGTTTTTTCCTTATCAATTCTGAGTTGTCGGCGGCGCTGTTTTTTTTCCATTTCGTCCATTTTTTCTTTTTCAAGCGAGCGGGCGTCTTTTTCAATCCGATCACGGAAATTACCGGGTTTAAACTTGACACTGGCCTGCCAGTCAGTGCGTTTGCTGATCCAATTTTGAATAAAATCATCAATATTCTTTTCGTAACAAAAATCAATCCAGCGCCGGTCAGCAAGCTCAATCACAAGATTATCGCCGGTCCGGCGGCACCGGGAATATTCAAATGCAGAACGCACCGCAGGGGATTGATTGCGGATCGATTTTTTCAGTTCTTCCCAATCATCTCCCTCCCAGTTTTCTGTTTCGGAATCTTCAACCGGGGAAGAAGAAGAAACATTAATCTTAACACTACGCAGCTCTTCAATACGGGAAAGAAAAAGATCTCGAAGCTGGCTCTGCATATCCTCGTTCAGAGGAGTCGCGGAAGATATTTTTAACTCCCAGCTTCCCCTCGCCGGATCCACAAGCACCTGCACATCGCTGGTATTTTCTAAAAATCTGTTTAAACCATCGGAAGGTATTTCCTTTCCCACGATATCCCTGAGCCGGGCGGGCGGTACATCCATAAGATAACAATCAGTCATCTGCGGCTAATTCCTCCAGTATTATTTCATTACATTTCGAAAGCTCAACAAGTTTGGTTTCAGAAGAACCCCGGTCATACAATTCAACTTTTCCTTCAGAAAGATCACGGCCAAAAGTTACCCGCAGAGGTATACCTATCAGTTCTGATTCGGCAAACTTTACACCGACGCTTTCCGAGCGATCATCCACAAGCACATCCAGTCCGGCGGACGAAAGTTTTTCGGCCAGCTCACTGGCAGCCTTGCGCTGTTGATCGTTGTCCCAGTTTACTGCAAGAAGGTAGACATCGAACGGCGCGATTTGGGCGGGCCATATTATCCCCTGTTCATCGTGGCCCTGCTCAATGGCAGCCCCCATTATCCGACTGATGCCAATACCATAACACCCCATAACCAGCGGTTCAGTTGAACCGTCTGGTAATTGTATACTGGCGTTCAGGGCCTCACTGTATTTGCTGCCGAGGAAAAATATATGTCCGACCTCAATACCGGCCTGAACTTCCAGATGCCCCTCACAGCGGGGACAGCCGTCACCCGGTTTTGCCAGTCGCAGCTCCAACCAGCGATCCACCTCTATATCCCGCCGCATATCTACCCCCCGGAAATGATATCCGTCTTCGTTTGCCCCGGTAAAAAGATTGAATCTTTCTTTCAGGGCCGGATCTGCCCAGACCTGGATTTCTTCGGAAATATTAACGGCACCGAGACTGCCGGGGCGAGCTCCAAAAACCTCATAAATCTCAGTCGGGGACATCTCCTGGATATCATCGCCGGCCTCCCGCATTAATTTCGTTTCATTCAGTTGATAATCCCCGGGCAAAAGCAGGGCGGTGGGCCTGCCGTCCACACGCATAACCATGGTTTTTACCTGCCGATCCGGGCGGGCGCTCGGATCTATATCCATTAAATCCTCAATAGTTTTCACGTTCGGCGTGGGGAACTTTTCCAGCTTCCGGTGCTCTTCTTCGGCCTCGAAAATCTCCGCGGTGATCCGCCCGCTGGCCTGCTCCTGATTCGCAGCATAACCACACTTTGAACAGTAAAGGACCCGGTCCTCGCCGGTTTCCGCCAGAACCATAAATTCATGCGAAAGACTGCCACCAATCGCTCCGGTGGCTGCTTCAACCTGACGGTAATTTAATCCAATACGATCAAAAATATTTCTATACGCTTTTTCCATCTTATCATAGCTTTTGCGAGCATTTTCCTCGTCCATATCAAAACTGTAAGCATCCTTCATAATAAATTCTCGCGCCCGCATAACCCCGAACCGGGGCCGTATTTCATCCCTGAATTTTACGGCTATCTGATAGAAATTAAGAGGACAATCCCTGTAAGAGTTCACCTCGTGGCGAACAAGATCGGTGATAACTTCTTCGTGGGTAGGCCCCAGTCCATACTGGCGCTCATGTCTGTCAGTGAGACGCATCATCTCGGGGCCGTAAACGTCCCAGCGACCTGTTTCTTCCCAGAGATCCCTGGGCTGGATAACCGGCATGAGCACCTCGAGGGCGCCGGCTTTATCCATCTCTTCGCGAACAACAGTTTCAATTTTTTTGAGAACTCGCCGCGCCAGCGGCAGGTAACTGTAAACCCCCTGGCTCAACTGACGGATCATCCCGGCACGGAGCATCAACCGGTGGGAAGCTATTTCAGCTTCCTGGGGTTCCTCTTTTCGCGTTGGCAGATAATATTCGGAAAGTTTCACAACAGTCATAATAAAAATTCTTCCTTCCCTGGCAGGTGGTTAATTTCACAGTAAAAATATCAAATGCAGAGTAATTAATTATAGACTCTTGGGGAAACGGTTGAAACCATTTTTAATTTCACCCTGTTAACGGGAAGATTTTAGCAAACAAAAATTTTCTCCGCACGAAGGGCTGATAAAAATGTTTATTAAACGATGAAACTTTATTTCTTCCCTATCATTAAAAACGAATACACTGTAAAATATATGGATAGTAACAGTCGCGAAAATTAGTTTATTAAACCTAAATTGAGCGATTCTGAGCATGAGGATGTATCACATCTTGTTTTCTCATTCTCTCTCAGCTTCCTGCTGCCGGCGGGGACATATGGTCGATGTTATACGGCCAATCATAACGCGCTGGTCGATCAGCGAACAACGACTATAAACCCTCCATGGAAAATGGTGGGGCACGGAAGTCTATTCATACAAAAAGAGGAGTAACAGATGGCAAAAATACACCGATTATCCAGCACTCAGTTGCCGTGGGGAAGCAATCATCCGATTCATCGCGAACCGGCCCCCCATATCCGAAGAAATACCAGCCGGCCTATTGCCGGCTGGTCACCATCACATCAACCACTCCCGGCGCCACGGCTGATATTAACACCTTACATAGGCTGTCCGGGCGGATGTGAATTTTGTTTTTTAAACGGTTATCCGGGTCTTTTCCGCCTGGGCCAGTGCGAACAGGTACTCACCGTCTACGACAACTACCCTCAACATTTAAAAGAAAATCTTCAGAAATTACGGATTGCGCCACCGGCCGTGCTTTCCCCATACACCGATCCTTTTCAACTTATAAACGATCGTTACGGGTTATCCGAAAAAATAGTGAAGGAATGCGTTATGATTAACCTGCCCCTGGAGATTGTAACTCGCTACCACGTCCCGGATGAAGTTTTAGCGATGATGGAACATCTCACCCACTCTCGCATCCAGGTAAGCATTGATCCTTTTGAACGCGAGGGTTTCGTCCCCCACTACCGGGAAAGACTGGAATTTATGGATCGAATTTCATTGCTCGGCCTTGAAGTTGTCCCCCGGCTCGACCCACTGTTTCTGGGGGAAGAAAATGCAAAAGAAAAAATAACAGAGATTGTTTCTGAAATTTCTAAAAAGGATCTGCCCCACATAATAGTCGGACTGGGCCGGATCACCCCCGCTCTGCACAATAAATTTTTATCAGGACGAAAAAAATACTATCGCCAGCATCCTTACAGAGAAAACTGCTGGCTGCCGGAAAAGAAACCCCGCAGAGAATATCTGAAAATGATCCGTGAAATATGTGACGCAAACGATATAACCCTCGGCGTGCTTGACTATCCGAAGCTGCAGAAAGAATTCGGGGACTATCCGGATGCTTTCAAGAATCCACTGCCACTTTCCATCCGCTCCAGCAGCAGCCAGAGCTTCAAACCGCTGGATAATTGCGGGGGCAACTGCCTGCTCTGCCATGATCCGGTCTGCGGGATACCGCTGCTTCACGAACATCCCTGGCGGGACAGTAGACTTAACACCTCAGACTGGGATAAATGGGGTATCCAGCACCTGCAGGAGCTGCTGTTGCCATGAGCAACACCGACTGGGAACAGGTAAAAGAGGAGATCCGCAGTCGGGTTGATCTGGTGGATTTTATCGGAGAATATGTTCGCCTGGAGAAAAAGGGGAAAAGCTACTGGGGTCTGTGTCCTTTCCATACCGAGAAAACACCTTCTTTTTCGGTTACCCCCGAAATGGATATTTACAAATGTTTCGGCTGCGGTGAGGGCGGGGATCTATTTTCCTTTTTGATGAAAATAGAAGGCTGTGAATTTATGGAGGCACTCCGGATGCTCTCAGAGCGTTGTGGAGTAAGTCTTCCCGAAAGCGGGGGAGATGATTCTAAACAGAACCTGCGCAGCAAACTGTTTGCAATAAATCAGTACGCACTGGAACGCTACCGGGAAGCCTTCTGGAAAGATGTGGGCAAACCGGCGCGTGAATATATGCTTCAGCGGGGGTTCACTGAAGATATCTTAAAAGAATTTGATGTTGGTTTTGCTCCCGACGGCTGGCAGAACCTGGCACGGGCTATCAAGAGGGACGACTATGAAATCAAACACGCTATAAAAAGTGGCCTGATAGGTAAATCCAAACGAGGTAAACTGTTTGATAAATTCAGAAATAGAATCATTTTCCCGATTCGCAGCCTATCGGGCCGGGTGGAGGCTTTCGGGGGTAGAATTATGAAACCCGATGAAGATGCGCCTAAATATTTAAACTCAGCCGACACCCCGATTTTTTCCAAACGAGAAACCCTTTACGGTCTCGAACAGGCCCGGGCGGCGATGCGGGAAAAAAACCGCTGCCTGATAATGGAGGGATATACGGATGTGATGAGCTGCCATCAGGCTGGCTATCGGGAAGCAATCGGCACACTGGGCACAGCATTCACCAAAAACCATTCTCATCTGCTCAGGCGCTACATTGACGAGATTGTGCTGGTCTATGATGCGGACGCGGCGGGCAAGAAAGCAGCCAGAAGGGGTGGAGGGATAGCTTTAAAAAACGATCTCCGGGCATCGGTGGTACTACTGCCTGAGGGAAATGATCCGGCCGATATTTTGAACTCCGATCCTGAAACATTTGCTCAGGCTCTTGAGGAAAGACTGCCTTATCTGGAAGCTCTTTATAACTGGCTCTGTGAGGAACACTCCCCGGGGACGGTGGAAGGAAAGGAACATATACTGGGAGAAATGACCCCGCTTTTACAAAACATAAGCGGCCGGCTGAAACAACAGGAACAGGCCCGGCAACTGGCGGAAAAATTAGATATCAGCGAAGAACTTGTCCTGCGGCAACTGGGGCGCAATTCAAAAAGAAGCCGGCAACGGCTGGAAGAAAATTTAAAACGGCAAAGCGGCCAGAACATAGAAGAAACCTTCTTTTGCAGCCTTTCAAACCATCCTGAAAAATTCGAAGAGGCAATGAAAAAAATATCAAAAAAGGACTTTTCGGATCAACGGAGTAAAGTATTAATGGAGGGCTTAATAAAAATAAAGAATGAAAATAGTAGTTTTAAACCTCGCAGATGGCTGGAGATTATTCCCTCGGAATACAGACCCTATTTAGCTGGTTTACTAAGCTGGGACGACAATTATGAATTTGCTGCCGGTATAGATCCGGTGGAGGTCGCGGCGATGATTAAAAATATTTCTGTCCGCAGGGAACGCACTATGCTGGCTCGTACATTAGAAAAAGATGAAGCCGAAGAATCAAAAGGTTTTAGCGAAACACAAAAAGCACTATTAGAACAGGCTATTTTGATGAAAAAGCAGGAACAGAAAGATTTGAATTCGGATTAACCCACGGGAGTGATTTTTATGCAGCAGGTCAACACTGATATTAAAGAAATAGAAGGTATGGACGAGATTATTCGTCTGGCCAAACAAAAAGGGAATATTACTTATTCTGAAATAAATGAAATACTGCCCGACGAATATACGGACACAGAATACGTGGATGACATTATTATCTACCTGATGGAAGACGGGGTAGATATTATCAGCGAGGAAACAGGATTTGATTTTCCTGATGAACTGGGTTTACTGGACAAAGACGAAAACGAAATGGAAGACGGTCTGACCGATCCGGTTCGACTTTATCTGCAGGAGATCGGAAACCATGAACTTCTTTCTTCCGCTGCCGAGGTTAAGATTTCTAAACAGATAGAACTGGGAAAAAACAGGGTCATGGAAGCTGCGCTGGGAACTTATTATGCCGCCCAGCAGTTCATTGATCTTGCCAAAAAAGTACTGGACAGAGAAATTAGTTTAAAAAAACTGGTCCAGGTTAAAAAAACAGAACGGCTCGAGGAAGACGATGTCATTTACTGGTTTGACAAAATAGGAACCGCCAGAAACCGGCTCATCCAGTACCGCTCAAGGTTTGAGAAGATATACAAAAAATTAAATGAGGAAAATACCGAAGAGGCGGATATCCGCGAGGATCTCAGGAAAATACGCCGGAAGATGTATGACTCTTTTGTGGAAGTAGAGGTAAACAAAGATCTCGTCTTTGAATGGGCGAAGGAAATCCAAAAAACGGTGCAGGCAATGGAGGAACTGGATAACTTTAAAGAAACAATCAAATCGCGCCTTAATCGCTCATCGGCGCAACTGATTGAACTCTATAACCGGCTGCGAGCTGACGAAGAAGCCCGACATGAGTGGGAAAGACGCAGCAAATACCGCTGGCGGAACATCCGGCGGTTTTCACGCAGATTAAGAAGCAAAGAAGAGAGAGTTGGAAACCTTACGGAAGATTTTCTGCTGGACCGCGAAAATCTGCGCAAGGTTTATTATAAAATTCAGCTTGCCGAAAACAGGATGCGCAAATACCACAATAAAATGGTAAGCAGTAACCTGCGACTTGTTGTTAGCATCGCCAAACGTTACACCAACCGGGGACTTAGTTTTCTTGACCTGATCCAGGAGGGTAACATCGGGCTGACCAAAGCCGTGGATAAATTTGAATACCGTAAAGGTTTTAAATTTTCCACTTACGCCACCTGGTGGATCCGACAGGCAATAACCCGGGCCATAGCCGACCAATCGCGCACCATCAGGGTTCCGGTCCATATGGTAGAACAGATCAATAAGGTATTGCGGGTTGCGCGTCAGTTAGTCCAGGAAAACAACCGCGATCCCCAACCCGAAGAGATTGCAGAGGCGTTGAACTGGGAAGTTGAACGGGTTAAAAATATTCTGAAAATTTCCCAGGATCCCATCTCACTGGAAACACCCATAGGTGACGACGGCGAAAGCAGTCTTGGAGATTTTGTGGAGGATAAAAAACTTGCTTCCCCGATGTCCAGCACCACTAATGATCTTCTCAAGGATCAGCTCGAAGAGGTCTTGAAAAGTATCGACTGGCGCGAAGAACAGGTTATCCGTTTGCGCTTCGGACTGGACGACGGCTACGAGCGGACGCTGGAAGAGGTCGGTAACATGTTCAAAGTTACCAGGGAACGGATCCGGCAGATAGAAAACAAGGCGCTTCAGAAACTGCGCCATCCCTCGCGAAGTAAAATACTGGGCGATTTCATCCCCGGCGAAGAAGAAGAAGAGAAAGAGGAGGCTGAAACAGCAGAATAAATCCTCACTCACTATAATAGAAGTTTAAATAGCCGCTGTCTTCCGACCCCCCCTCGGAGGCGGCGGCTTTTTTTATTTCGAGGATTCAATGTTATACTTTGATTTTAACCTGAGTTGAGTGATTCTTGATCGGAGACACCCTATCTCTCTGACTCATTCTCGCAGTCCTCCGGACTGCTGCGAGGTCTGTATATCCCAAACCGAGCCCCTCCAGGGCTCTGGGACATACAGAATACCGTCAGAGAGACATGGTGTCTCCTCTCCACCCGATGGGTGAGGATGTGTCATGTCTTGTTTTCGGATAAAGAGGCTGGAAGCTGTCGAGAATGAGAAAACAAGATGTGATACATCCTCGATCTCAGAACCGCTCAACTTAGGTAAGATTATGAATCTTATCCAACAGGAAGTGAACAAGAATGACTGACAGTGAATTTTCTTTGCAACTTGACGTGGAATGGCCCAAAATACCGGGAAACCTGGCCGATGTAGAAAATGAAATAACCGGGTGGTATGAAAAACTGCTGGCCGGTAAGGTACCCGGCAAAGATTTTCTGGGCTGGCTCAACTGGCCGCTGGAAAAGCACGAGGCACTCCTGGATAATATAAACACCATGGCTTCAGAAATACAGGAGGAAGCCGATTATTTTGTTTCCGCCGGGATAGGTGGTTCATACCTGGGAGCCAGAACAGTCATCGAAGCATTGAAAGCACCTGAAGTTTTCCTGAATGAAAAACCCCGGGTGCTATGGGCCGGCCACAACATCTCCGGGTCCTATCACAAAACCCTGTTAGAAAAAATAGAAGATGGTTCGGTTTATATAAATGCCATCTCCAAATCCGGCACGACAACAGAAACCGCGATAGCCTTCCGGCTCCTGCGGGAAAAATTAAAAGAGAAATACAGCAGCTCCGAGATGGCCAGAAGAATCATAGTAACCACTTCCAGTGACCGGGGCGCACTGATAGAAGCCGCACAGGAAAACGGTTACAGAAGTCTCGAAATTCCCGACAACATCGGAGGTAGATTTTCCGTTTTTACAGCCGTTGGCCTGCTTCCGGCAGCGGTGGCCGGTGTTGATATTAAAGAACTTCTGGCTGGCGCGCGGGCAATGGCTGACAGATTAAACTCCAGTTCCGACGGCGCCCGGGAAGCAATTCATTACGCGGCGACCCGCAACGCTTTTTATCGAAACGGTGGACGGCTGGAAATACTGGCTTCATTTTATCCCGAACTTTCCAGTCTCGGCAAATGGTGGCAGCAACTATTCGGCGAAAGTGAAGGAAAAGACGGTAAGGGCCTCTACCCGGCGGCGGTCAACTTCAGCACCGACCTGCATTCTCTGGGCCAGTATATCCAGGAAGGACCTCCCGACCGGATGGAGACCTTTCTCTGCCTGGGAGAGGAAACAGATACCATTAAGGTCCCCCACAGCTCCAGCTCCAGCGACGGGCTGGACTACCTTGCGGGACGAACATTATCTGAAATAAACAGCCAGGCTTTAATCGCCACCCGCAGCGCCCATGTCTCCGGGGGAGTTCCGGCAGTCTCCATTCACCTGCCCAGACTCAATAGCGCCTGGCTGGGAGCACTACTTTATTTCTTCCAGTTTTCCTGCGCCTTAAGCGCACTCGGGCTTGGAGTTAATCCTTTCAATCAGCCGGGCGTAGAAGCTTACAAGACAAACATGTACAGGCTATTGGGAAAACCAGGTTTCAATTAAACTTAAAAAAACACAGGTGAACCAGGATGAAAACTGAAGATGAGCGGTTCCGGTTAAACCAGCGTACCTCTCTGGATCTGCTCACCGAGATAAGCGAAATTGTACTTGAAGAACAGGATCTACAGCACGCTTTCGATAAAATACTTATGATTCTGAATAATTGTTTTCAGTCGGTCGTAGGACAAATATACGTCCCTGACAGACGAAAAAAACAGCTCTGGACTATTGGCAGCGCAGTCAACAGTTCAAAGTTTCAAAAAAAACAAATACCAGCAAAATTACTCCGCCTGAATATCGGAGAAGGGGTGGCAGGCCGGGTTTTCAAATCCGGCCGGCTGCTTATTTTTCTCGACATAGACAATGACCCCCATTTCCAGGAGGAAATGCGACAGACTTACCGGCTGAGTAGCTTTAAGACTGCTCTGGGTATTCCTTTGCTGAGAAAAAATAAGTGCCAGGGAGCTTTAACTGTATTTTTTCAGAAAAAAATAGATTTCACATACGAGCAGAAATGTTTCTTCTCCACACTGGGAAAACATCTGGCGGTAAGTATGCATATCGGAGAGATTTTTCGTAAACTCAACTACCAGAAAACAAGACTGGAAAAAATGGCCCACCGGGACAGCCAGACCGGTCTGCCCAACCACCGCTCACTGCAGACAATGCTTAAGAAAAGCCTGGCCGAAGCCTATCGTTATAACAATGACCTTACGGTATTGATGGTTGATATTGATAATTTTAAAGAAATAAACGATAGCCACGGCCACCTGTTCGGAGACAGAATTCTTAAAAATATTGCTGAAATATTCCAGAAAAATACCCGAAGCGCTGATACGGTCGGGCGCTTTGGCGGGGATGAATTTCTATTCATCCTGCCGGAAACCGGGATAGAAAAAGGTCAACAGCTTGCCGAACGTCTACTAAGATCAGTGGAAAAAAGCGGGGTTAAAAATGATGGCGAAGAAGTCAGAACCACAATAAGTATCGGACTGAGCAGTATTGATC